>CAZMPA010000067.1:0-5394 GCA_964567915.1 uncultured Isosphaeraceae bacterium
CGTTCTTCCCGCCACCCTGACGCTGTGGGTGCTCGTGCAGGCCTATCTGTGGGTGAACGAGTCGATCGCCGAACCCATCAACGCGGGCGTTCGATACGTTCTCTCGCAGACGTTTGCAGCGTGGCCGGCACTCCCCCAGTCTTGGGGCATCGTCCCGACTGCTGAAGACGTGGTGTTGGCCCGCGAGGCGCTTGGCCTGGCCGCGGGTGACGTGTCGAAGGACCCCACCATCGTGCACGACTACCAGGTGGGCGTCCTGAACGCCTGGTGGCAGGAGTACTGGCCCGTTCGGATGATCGGGCTGCTCGTGGCGGTCTTCGCCGTGTACCTCGCTGGACGGCTGGTTGGCGGGCTTGTCGGCCGCGCCATGTATCGCTGGCTCGAACGCGTCATCACGTCGCTTCCGGTCATCAAGAAGATCTACAGTTGGATCAAGCAGATCGTCGACTTCCTGTTCTCACATCAGGACAAGGCGCTTGAATTCCGCCGCGTCGTGGCCGTGGAGTACCCGCGACGTGGCGTGTGGTCGGTCGGTTTTCAAACCGGCTCGGCGCTTGACGACGTCGGCGCGGCGCTTGGTGAACCGAGCATCACAGTGTTTATTCCAAGTTCACCAACACCCTTCACCGGCTACACCATCACCATCCCAAAGACCTCTACCATTGACCTGCCTCTGACCGTCGAAGAGGCCATCGGGTTCACGATCAGCGGCGGTGTGCTCAGGCCACCATCTCAAAAAGGCGGAAACGCCACGGCTCTTTCGACAGATTCCGCCCAAAGCGATGCGGACCAACCACAGGAAGATAAAGGAGAAGACTGATGCAGATCTCCATGACCACGCGACACGGTGATGCGACGCCCGCCATCGAGGAATACGTACACAAGAAGGCCGAGCGTTTCTCCCGTTACTTCGACCGCATCTCTGCCATCGAGGTGATCGTCGACCACCAAAAGGCTGAGCACCTCATCGAGTGCATCGTGTCGATCGAGCATGGCGATGCGGTTGTGTCCCACGCTTCTTCCGACGATCTGTACGCGGCCATTGACCAGTGCACCGACCGGGCCGTCAGGCAACTCACGGACCTGAAGAGTAAACTTCGGGACGACAAGCACCACACGCCGACCTCGGGAGCCGAAGAATGAAGCTGACTGACATCGTGCAACAGACCGCCATTTGCCCGACCCTTGAGGCCAAGTCTCGTGACGATGCCATCAAGGTCATGATGCAGATGCTCGTGGACGCCGGCGATGTCGCTGCCGACCAGCACGGCGACTTCGTCAAGGCGGTCATCAAGCGTGAGAACCGGGGATCAACCGGGTTTGGAAACGGCGTAGCCGTACCACACCTCAAAGAGGCGTCAGTGGAACGGGTTGTCGTCGCCGTCGCAAACGTCGTGGACGGCGTGGACTTCAACGCCCTCGACGGCAATCCAGTTCACTCGATCTTCCTCCTGCTCAGCCCTGCGGACCAGCCAGAGCTCCACCTCGAAGCCATGGAGGCGGTGTTTGGAAGCCTGAGTCAGGAGACGTTCCGACGCTTCCTCAGACAGGCAAGCACAGTCGAGGACGTTCTGATGCTTCTGAATGACGCAGACTCGAGACAGCTCTCCGCCTGAGCCCTTTGGCCCCGCCAACCCCGATTCGAGCGAAACACTCGCTCTCTCATGGACGATCAATAACTGTGTCCGCAGCGACCATCAAAAAGGTGACCGTGACCAATCGGCTCGGCCTGCACGCCAGGCCAGCCATGCTGCTTGCCGAAACCGCGCAGCGCTTTGCTGCAGACATCACCGTTCGGCGTATCGACCAGTCCGAGCCCGTGGACGCCAAGTCGATTATGCAGATCATGATGCTTGCCGCCACGGCCGGTACCGAGTTGGAGATCTCAGCCAAGGGCGACGGCGCCGCCGATGCCGTCCGTGAACTCACGGCGCTGGTTGCGGCGGGATTCGACGAGGACTGATCTTCCCGGGCTACTCCGACCCAGACGCCCGCGACATGAGTCGGCCCACGCCGTCTTCGGGCTTAAGCCCCTCGAACAACACGGCGTGTACCGCATCGACGATTGGCATCTCGACGTCGTACCGCGCTGCCAGGGTGGCGACACTTCGGGACGTCGCAACCCCTTCCACCACGGAATCCGAGGCCGCCTGAAACTCCGCAAGGGACTGCCCGCGGCCGAGCGCCTCGCCGCATGTTCGGTTTCGGCCGTGCGGGCTGAAGCACGTCGTTGCGAGGTCCCCCACTCCAGCCACTCCATAGAACGTGCTCGCATCGGCGCCCATGGCGACACCCAGCCGCGTGATCTCGACAAGACCACGGGCGAGCACGGCGGACTTGGCATTGTCACCAAGCTGCAAACCATCGCAGATTCCCGCAGCCAGCGCAATCACGTTCTTGCAGGCCCCAGCCAGTTCCACACCAATCAGGTCCGATCCCGCATAGATGCGGAGCCACGGCACGTCCAGACACGCCTGCACATCCTGGGGAAGGCTTGGCGATTCGGACGCCGCGACCATGACGGCGGGTTGGCGAGCGGCCAGTTCGGTTGCAATGGTCGGGCCCGACAAGCCGCAGGCCGGCCCGAGCGACGGCGCGACGGCCGCCAGCACCTCGCTCGGTCGCATGAGCGTGTCGTTTTCAATGCCCTTGGCGACGCTCACCACCGGGCAGCCATCTGGCACTGAGCCAGCAAGGCCCTCCCAGACCGGCCTGATGAACTGAGAGGGGATGGCGTTGAAGACCATTTCTGCGCCAGCAAGCGCCTCGGCGGGATCCACCGTGACGTGGACCTCATCCGCCAATTGGAAGCCCGGCATCCGCCGGGGGTTCTCACGCGTCTGGCGGAGCGTCTCGACGACATCCGGGAACGGGCCCCACATGCGAACCCCAACCCCAGCCACAACCAGTGCATCGGCCAGCACAAGGCCCATCTGGCCGTCACCAATGATTGAAACCCGCTTCTGCACGTCGTGAGGTGCTCCCGGCCCACCACCGGGCCGCGGAGAGGCTAACAGGCCGAACCCGCCTACTGGTCCGGGCGTACGGGGGAGGATTGGGCCCGGATCGACTCATCGAGCGGGAGCGCGGATCTATACTTCGGACCTTCCCAAGACCGGAGCGACGGTATTTCGATGAGCGAAACTCGATGAGTGAACAAGACCAGGCCTCACAGGCACTCGATCCCACCCTTCTCGCAAGCGATGGCGGCAACCACGCCGACGAACGATCTGCCGCCGGTCTGGAGCGGCGGCTGCTCGTCGCGCTCGGCGGTGGCGTGCTGCTCGGCACGGCCTGGATCGGCGGCCTCATCGGAATCAATCCTCAGATCTCGCAGATCCCCGCCTTCCTCGGCGCGCTCATTCTGGTCATCCCGCTGCTCGGTGGCGCCTGGCGTGAAATCGCGTCGGGCAGACCCGCGGGCGATGCACTGGCGACGCTCGCTGTTCTGGCTGCCATGGCCTCGGAGATGTACCTCGCCGCAGGGTTTCTGGCGCTCTTTCTGTGGGCAGCCAACCTCGTGCTCAGCAGGACAGCGTGGGGCGCGCAGCGGGCCATTCGCGACCTGGTCCACCTGACGCCGGATACCGCTCGCCGCGTCAGCGGCGACGGCAACGAGGAAACGGTCGGGCTGTCGTCCCTGAGCAAGGGCGACATCGTAAGAGTCCGCCCAGGCGAGAACCTGCCCGTGGACGGCCGCGTCGTCAAGGGCGAGTCGGACATCAATCAGGCTTCGCTGACCGGAGAAGCCGTGCCTGTCGAGGTTCGGGGAGGTGTCGCCGTCTATGCAGGCACAACCAACCTCACCGGCCAGATCGACATCGAGGTCACCGCCGTCGAAGCAGAGACCACGATCGGCAAGGTCGAAGAGCTCATCCGCGAAGCGGAGTCGAGCCGCACGCGCCGCCAGGAGATTATCGAGCAACTCGCCGGGTACTACTTCTGGGTCGTCATCATGGTGGCGGCCCTGGTCTGGTTCTTCGCCACTCGAAGCGGCGAGGAAACCGTCCGCGCTCAGGCGTCGCTCCGAGCCATCACCGTGCTCGTCGTGACCTGCCCCGGCGGCCTGCTGATTTCACACCCAACCGCCATGGTCGCCGCCTTCGCTGCCGCCGCCCGCGTGGGCATCATGATCAAACAGACACGTACGCTTGAAGCCGCTGCCGAAGTCGACACCGTCATCATGGACAAGACCGGCACGCTGACCAGCGGTGTGTTTGCCGTCTCACGGCTCGCACCCGCCGAGGGCGTCGAAGGCGCCGCCTTGCTTCAGGCCGCCGCCGACGGGGAGCAGCACTCGAATCACCCCCTCGCCCGCTCCATTCTGGACACGGCCAAGCAGGCCAACATCACGCCCGCGACGCTGGAGCGGTACGAAGAGCTCCATGGCCGCGGCGTCATTGCGCACGCGGGCGATGGAGACATTCACGCAGGTCGGGCCGCGTGGCTGATTGAGGTTGACCCATCCATCAGCGCAGAAGTCGCAGCGGTCGAGGCGAAGATCGATGGCATGTCGGGTGTCCACATCATGCGTGGAGGCCGGTATCTCGGCGCCGTCGGCCTTGAGGACGCCCTTCGCAGCAACGCCGCGGAAGCCGTCAGCGAGCTGCGGGAGCTCGGCTGCCGGCGCATCGCCATGTTCACCGGCGACAGGCTCCCCGTCGCCACCCGCGTCGCGGAAGCCATCGGCATCGACAGTGTCGAGGCCGAGTGCCTTCCCGAAGAGAAGCACGAGGAACTCAAACACCTGATGGCCCGGGGCCACCGCACGATGGTGATCGGCGACGGCATCAACGACGGCCCGATCCTCGCGACGGCCGACGTCGGCGTCGCCATGGGACTGAGCGGCTCGGACATCGCCACCAACTCGGCAGGCGTCGCGCTGATGAACGATGACCTGCGGCACATTCCGTTCCTGCTCTCGCTGGCACGTCGCACGCGGTCGGTCATCAGCCAGAACATCGGCGTGTCCATCCTGCTGGCCGTCATTGGACTGGCGCTCGCCGCCACCGGAACCATCCTCACGCTCTGGCTCGCACCCTTCTACTACGCACTCGGTTACGTCGTCGTCATCGCCAACAGCCTGCGGCTCGTCCGCTTTGGCGAGGAGTTCAGCGAGGCGGAGCAGTCACGCGCGATGAAGGAGCAGGCCCATCACCGCCGCCGCGAGGCCGGCGAAGCCCGCCGAGCCCGCATCGCGGCAACCAGCACGTGAGCTCGTCGGGGGATGCCCCCAGAAACTCACGCCACTGTGATCGAGTCGTCGAGGAAGACGTCCTGAATCGCATTGAGCAGTTGGACGCCCTCTTCCATCGGTCGCTGGAACGCCTTGCGGCCTGAGATGAGGCCGCTGCCGAGATACCGCCTGATGCCCTCGACGCTCGATGGGAGCAC
>CAZMPA010000067.1:5404-10631 GCA_964567915.1 uncultured Isosphaeraceae bacterium
AAGGCGACCTGGTCGACATCCTCTGGCGAACCGCCGCCGGCACGCTTGTTGATGACTGCCGTGCGGACCGCCTGAGCAAAGTCGTTCTCGCCGCTGGCGCCGCCCGAGTTGATCAAGCCAGCCCGCCCCATGTAGCAGTTGGCGACCTGCCAGCGACACAGATCGATGGGATGGTCCGTGCAGAGCGAGTCGTACATGGCCTGGTCGTACTTGCCGAAGGACCCGGATTCGTTCATTGCAACGTAGCCGCGATTATTGGTCGGCTGCTTCTGCTTGATGATGTCGGCTTCGATGGTTACGCCCAGATGATTCGCCTGACCGGTCAGGTCCGCTGACGCGTGGTAGTCGGTGCCGTCCACCTTGAAGTCATTGTTACGGAGATAGCACCACAGCACGGTGGCAAGCCCGCGCTCGTGCGCATATGCAAACGCATCCGCGATCTCGATGATCTGCCGCCGTGACTGCTCGCTGCCGTAGTAGATCGTCGCGCCCACAGCGACCGCGCCCATGTTCCACGCCTCGTCGATCGAGCCAAACATGACCTGATCGAACTGGTTTGGTGACGTCAGCAGTTCGTTGTGGTTGATCTTGACGATGAACGGGATCTGATGCGCGTACGTGCGGGCGACGGATCCGAGCACTCCATAGGTGCTGGCGACCGCGTTGCAGCCGCCTTCGATGGCAAGCTTCACGATGTTCTCTGGGTCGAAGTAGATCGGGTTCTTCGTGAAGGAGGCCGCGCCGGAGTGCTCGATGCCCTGATCGACCGGAAGAATGGACAGATAGCCGCTGCCGCCCAATCGACCGTGCCCGTACAGGGCCTGGATGGAACGGAGGACCTGCGGAGACCGATCGCTCGCCGTCCAGATGCGGTTGACGAAGTCCCCTCCGGGCAGGTGCAGCATGTCGGCTGGCAGCACGCACTGGTGCCCCAGCAGATCGTCTGCTTCGGCGCCGAGGAGTTCGAGGGTCGTGGACGTCGCGGTAGTCATGAAGTGGCTCTCCGTGGGTCTTTCGCCGGTCCTGTATCCGACAGAGGGGTCAGGATACCAGCCCCCTTCTATCATCGCGGGCATGAGCCCCACCAAGGGAAATCGCGTCCTCGTCGCCATGTCCGGCGGCGTGGACTCCTCGGTCGCCGCGGCCTTGCTCGTCGAGCAGGGCTTCGAAGTCGTTGGCTGCTTCATGCGGCTCGGAAGTCCGGGGGAATCGGTTGCCGGCACCCCCATCGGGCACAAGGGGTGCTGCTCCATCAATGACGCCGACGACGCCCGCCGCGTCGCCGGACTCCTTGACGTGCCGTTCTATGCGCTCAACTTCGCCGACGACTTCGAGCGAATCATCTCCTACTTCGAAGACGAGTACCACGCCGGCCGTACGCCCAACCCGTGCGTGCGATGCAACGACTGGCTGAAGTTCGGCAAGTTGCACGAATACGCGGACGGCATCGGGGCCGCGTGGGTCGCCAGCGGTCACCACGCTCGCATCACCCGAACCAACGGCGCCGCGCGGCTGCAACGTGCCGTCGACATGGGCAAGGACCAGACCTACGTGCTCTTCGGCGCTGGCGGCGTCGCGGGTGGGCGGTCCCGCCAACTCGACCGCATGCTCCTGCCGATCGGAGCCATGACCAAGGACGAAGTCCGCGACCGGGCCGAGTCGCTCGGTCTGGGCGTTCACAGCAAACCCGACTCCCAGGAAATCTGCTTCGTCCCGGACGACGACTATGCGGGGCTGCTCGCTCGAAGGGCGCCTGAGCGATTTGCGCCGGGGCGTGTGCTCGACATGGATGGAACGGATCTGGCCGGCCACGAAGGACACCAGCACTTCACGATCGGCCAGCGTCGTGGGCTGGGTGTAGCAATGGGCGAACCCCGCTACGTCGTCGGCAAGAACCCGGACACCAACACGGTCACACTCGGCGTGCTCAACAACCTTGATGCCCACGCCTGCACCGCTCGTGAGGCGAGCTGGCACCGCCCCACTGAAGCGGGCTGGATGCCATGCACCGCCCAGATTCGGGCGCACGGCGACGCCCTCCCCGCGAAGGTCCGCGCCACCTCTGACACCGACATCGAGGTGCGGTTCGACGCGCCCCACCGCGCCGTCGCCGAGGGGCAGGCGGTCGTCTGTTACGAGGACGACCTCGTTCTGTGCGGCGGCTGGATCGACACGGTGGAGCGGCCAAAGTGAGCATTGACTTCACGCAGTCCCTCCCGGCCGCCGCTCGAGCGGGCGCGCGGATGCCGGTCATCGCCCCCAACGTTGTCGCGACGAGCCAGCCACTCGCCGCGGAGGTCGGTCTGGAGATGCTTCGCCGGGGCGGAACGGCAGCCGACGCCGCCGTTGCGACTGCGGCTGCGCTGACGGTTGTGGAACCAACGGCCAACGGCCTGGGCAGTGATACCTTTGCGTTGACGTGGGACGGCCACGCCCTCCATGGACTCAACGCGTCTGGTCGTTCTCCGATCGCGCTTGATGTCGAACGGCTTCGACGCGACGGCATGCCGCGGCTCGGTTGGGATGCAGTCACCGTGCCTGGGTGCGTCTCGGCGTGGGCGGCGGTATGGCGAGCGCACGGCAGGCTCCCATTCAGAACGCTCATGGAGCCGGCCATCAGTCTGGCTCGTGGCGGCTTCCCGGTGTCGCCGCAGTGCGCACATGCCTGGGCCCGCGCAGCGAAACGGTACGCGAGCTTTCAGGCGTGGCAGGCGACGTTTACGCGGGAAGGCCGCACGCCGGCGATCGGCGAGCGGTGGACGCTCCCGGACCACGCGCACACGCTGGAGTTGATCGCCGATTCCGAAGGACGCGACTTCTACGAAGGCGAACTCGCCCAGGCAATTGTCGCAGACGCGCGCCAGCACAACGCAGCCATGTCGGCAGAGGACCTCCGCGAACACATCGTCCTTGACGTCGAGCCCTGGTCCGTGCCCTTCGGAGATATCCGTCTGCACGAACTTCCCCCCAATGCGCAGGGCATGGCGGCACTCGTTGCGGTCGGCGTGCTCAATCAACACGACCCGGGCCGGTTCGATGCCGATGATCCAGAACTGCTGCACCTGCAGATTGAGGCCATGAAGATCGGCTTTGCCGACGCCGCCACCCACGTCGCAGATCACGACCACATCGACTCGGCAGCGCGCCACTGCATCAGTCCCTGCAGACTTGCAGACGTCGCGGCGACGATCGACCAGCATCGCGCCGTCGATCGCCACATCGACCTGCCCTGTTGGAGCAGCACCGTCTACCTCTGCTGCGGCGACGCAGAGGGCCGCGCCGTGTCGTTCATCCAGTCCAACTACGAGGGCTTCGGAAGCGGGGTCGTCATCCCGGGCACCGGCATTGCCATGCAGAACCGCGCCGCGGGCTTTGTCGATCGGCCCGGTCACCCGAATGACATCGCCGGCGGCAAGCGGCCGTACCACACGATCATTCCTGCCATGACGACACGCAACGAAGGCCCGCACATGGCGTTCGGTGTCATGGGCGGCCCCATGCAGCCACAGGGACACCTGCAGGTGCTCTCACGCATCGTCGCTTCAGGTTGGGACCCACAAGCAGCCATCGACGCCCCCAGATGGCGGCTCGAAGGCGGACTCCGCGTCGCGGTCGAGCCCGACCTGCCGGCGCCGACAGTCCAGCACCTCCGAGCGAAGGGCCACGACATCATCATCGCGCCGCACCGCGACGTGTCCTTCGGCGGCGGGCAGGCAGTAGTCAGGCTCCATGAGAGCTGGTGCGGCGGCAGCGATGGCCGGCGAGACGGACTGGCTGTCGGTATGTGCTGAGGCGACCGAAACTGGCGCTTGACGCCCCCCCCGGAACCGAGGCATCAGACACCCTCTCGGCGAGTTTCGGTCGCTGGAGACGGCTCCAGACTCTGAACCCAGATCGAGGCAATCCGGCGCGGTGGACCGGCGAGTTGACGCTCGCCCGTACGCCTGACAGCAGACCTCCTGATGCCGAGACAGCCACGCTGACGCTCGCAGGTGCGTCGCCGATCCAACTGGTGATCCAAAACGCCCCCTGAACATCCAGCCGGCTGCGGCGCAGGCGACAAGGTGGCCCGCCTCGCGTCCCTGCCACCGCTACCATCGCCGCATGCTCTACGCGGGTATCGACGAGGCGGGATATGGGCCGATGCTCGGGCCGCTTTGCGCCGGAGTATCGGTCTTTGAAGTCGATGACGCCGCCGAGACGCCCTGCCTGTGGGACCTGCTCGCAAAAGTCGTGGCCCGCTCTCGCAAGGACACGCGCCGCGGAAGAATCGCCGTCGACGACTCAAAGAACCTCAAGGGCGCCGGAACCAGACAGCACCCGCTGACACATCTGGAGCGAGGCGTGCTCCTCTTTGCATCGGTTGCTGATCGCGATGGCGATTGGATCGAGACGCTCAACGACGATCGCTTCTTCGACGCAATAGGCGTGCAGCCTCCTGCCCGAAAATGGTACGACTCATCTACGGCACTGCCGCTTGGATCAGATGTGGGTCTGCTTCGCATCGACCGCGCGAGATTGGCCCGAACGCTTGAGAACGCAGGCGTGCGGTGCTGCCATGTGGCCGCGGCTGCCGTACCGGCCCGCGAGTTCAATCAACGCGTCGCAGCTTCCGGCTCCAAGGCCATCGTCAACTGGGAACTGATGATCGCATTGGCGGAGACGTGCTGGCGGCGGGCAGGCGGTCGGCACCTTCGCCTCGCGGTGGACCGGCATGGGGGGCGAACCAGGTATCTGGATGACCTCCGAGCTGCATGGCCAGAGGCGTCACGGCAGGTCCTGATGGAGACCGAAGACGAGAGTCGCTACCGCCTGTCGCTCGACAACCGCGGTCCGCTGGAGATTTCGTTCTCTGCCGGCGCCGACGGGTCGCATCTGCCCGTCGCGCTGGCGTCCATGACCGCCAAGTACGTGCGAGAACTGATGATGATCCGCCTGAACCGCTTCTTCGCGTCCCACATGCCGGAACTGAAGCCTACGGCGGGCTATGTGGAGGACGGACGCCGCTTTCTGGCCGACGTACAGCCCGTCATCCAGACCGCCGAACTCGACGAATCCGACCTCGTCAGGTCCTGCTGAACAGGGAATTTCGCCCGCAATCTGTTGGTATCAAGGCGAATTGTCGATACCATTCGGACTTCGACGCCGGCCGATGCGGTCGGCGGCTTCACTTCAGGCCAGGAACGCGTCGGGAGGATCCCGCAATGCCCAACGACGAGGACGACGA
>CAZMPA010000068.1:0-10604 GCA_964567915.1 uncultured Isosphaeraceae bacterium
GCGAAGGTCACGAACGATGCTGCCAAGTTCTGTAGTCGCCTTCTTTGCATCCGAGGACACCGATTGCATCGCAGTGGTGGCGGCGCGAACGGTCTGGGTGGCGGCGCGGTGGTCGGCCGCTTCCTGATTCTCACAGGCAGTCAGGGCGGCGGTGACGAGGGCTGCCGACACGAGCAGCAGGCGTAAATGGGCGGACATGAGACGGCTCTCCATTGCCCCGGGCCCTCACCCCCCGATTGTGGGCCACGGAGCCGAGAACTATAGCAGGCGGGGCCCCATTGGCTTGCTACCGCGGCATCCTGGGGGCGTCGTCGGCGGGCTTGGCGGGCAAGGCCGGGGCTGCGACCGGATAGGCGGGCCTCGGGTCCGACATCATCGACTCGATCCACTCCACCGTCAGTTCACCGCGGTGGCTTTCTACCGCTTCCATCGCAGGTCGCCACCCGGAGACGGGGGGGTGGGGGAATTCGGCGACGTCACGGGGCAACGCATGCTGGATGAGGAGCGACCGCTCGGGCGACGCCCAATCGATCATTGGCCTGCCCTGGTCCGAGAGGGCTTCGAGCAGGAGCAGATTGCTCGTTCGGATTCGGTCGTCGATGCGTCCGCCCCGCACCAGGGTGAAGCGGCCTGCGTTGGGTCCACCGTGGCAGGCTCGCATGCCGCATCTGGGCAGCAGCCACGCGTCGTGCACGCTCTGTCGAAACCGCCTGAGCGCATCAGGCTCGTCGAGGACCTGCACGCGGCCGTAGAACTCCCGTGCGCGGTGCGCGAACATGAGTTTCAACAGTTCGAGCGGATCGCCGTCTCGCACCGCGTCTCGCTCGGGACCCGGCGGCGGAAGGAGCGCACTGGTTGCGTAGGCGTCCAGAAAGGCCGCGCGGGTCTCGCGGTCGATCCGAAGTGGGGGCGGGTCGTCGAAGTCCACCTCGTAGACGCGAACCAGATTGACTGCGGCGTCGTCGACGGGCTCGATCGTCTCCAGCTTCGTCGACACATCGCCCGCAGGCGTGACGGGGGCGTCCGAGTTGGCCAGTGTCTGCTGCGCTCGAGCGAACTTCAGCAGCCGCGCTGCCTCGACGGAGCGATGGGCCGTTGTGTGGTCTTCCAACTCAGTGACGGCAAGGTCCCACGCCCCCTCGGAGATGAGCCATCGACACATGGAGAGGTGCGGCCCCGGTCTGTCCACGGGCATCATGGGCTTGATGGCAGCGTGGCGGACATGCACAGGTTCAAGCAGCCAGACCGCTGCAACCTTATCTCGCGTGATCTGGAGGGGCACGTCGTGCAGAAGCAGGTCGACGGCGTCGCACCCGTCGCGGCGGAGTACGCCGCGGAATCGGCGGCCATCGGTCATCTGCACGATGCCCTCTGCGGGTGCGGGCAGATTCAAGAGCGGCTCGACCGCCACCACGCGGAGTCGCTCGATCTGGTGACTGACCCCACTTTCGTCGCGAACGGTGACACCCTCGGGAGTGTCGGCCTCGAGCACGCCGCACAGCCGATGGCGGCCGTCGTAGTGGACGATGACTCGCGCTGGAGTTGCAGTCTCAGCCGCAGCACTTGCAGCCGAGGCCGGCGTGGCGGGTGGAGCCGCAGCCAGGACGCTCGCCAGCAGCATGCCCAGAGGCAGCGTCACGGCGACTCGGCCTCGGTGCTCTGAATCGTCGAAAGGATGGAGGTTGTGCGAAGGAGGTTGGCGATCTCCGCCGCGTGCGGCATGCTCGAACCATCCACTTCATCGGCCAGTCCTTCCCGGTCGATTTCGCGTTGCAAGAACTCCGCGGCGAGTGGCCCGATCGACTCGGCTTCCACGGCCTCCACTGCCTCGATGCCCTCGCGATACACGATGCGAGCCGCAAGTGATTTGGCGATCAACCAGCGGCGGTATGCCAGAGGCAGGCGTTCCTTCAGTCTGTCGGCCGCCGTCTCGCAGAGGATCTCCGGGAGGTGGTCTCGCAGGACCGTGGCCATCACCTCAATCTGGCCGTTGTCGAGTCGCTCGATCGCCGACTCAATGGCGTCGGCCGTCCGAATGACGGCGCGGCTCAACCGAACGCTGGCCTCCGGCAGGTGCAGCCGCGGCTGCCTGCGAAGCATGCGAGCGAGCAGTTCGGCCTCCAGGCGGGCCATTTCGCGGAGCTTCACCAGCACTTCATTCACGAACTGCTGTTTGATGGCGATGAACTCGTCGGGCGTCAGCAACATGCTTGCCCCGATCTCGTAGCTCGAGCAGATGACGCCGCACTTGTTGGCCGAGGAGTCCTTGAAGATGACCGCGCCAGCGTCGGCGAGGTGCGAACGGGCCTCGGGAGTGAGGAACAGGTTGGCACCCTCAACGATCAGCCTGCTCGACGGCGTGCCGTCGTCGCGGAGGAATTCCCTCCAATTGGACTCGTGAATCGTCGCAGGGCGTCCGCCGCAGGGCACAAAGGCGTCCGCCGCCACGCGGTTGTGGAGCGTGTTGCGGTATCGCACGCCCTCCGCTTCCTCAAGGTCAGCAACGCGGCCGTCCTTGCCAAGTTTCGACTTGTCGAAGGACGCAATCGGCAATGCTTCGTCCACGAGCCGCAGCAGTTCTTCGTGGTCGAGTCCGTCCGGATCTTCGGCCGATCCACTGCCGTCAGCGATGCCAACGATGCGAGCGTGCGTGCCAAACTCGCGGTGCATGATTCGGATGGCGTTGCCGCCCACGTCTCCGTCGGGGCCGCCGGTCATCTTGACAGTGAAGTTCTGCGTCCTCGGATCGATGCCGATGGCGCCGAGACCCACGTCGAGGAACACGACGACGCCTTCGCTCGTGACGCCGAACTCCTTGTGATTGATGCCGGCGCCAGGCTTGCTGCTCATGAGCGCGGTCGGCACGGGGTAGCCGCGTTGGGCCGCTCTCGCAACGATCCAGTCGATGAGTGCCGGCGAGATGTTCTCGTCGGGGCCGAGGTAGATGAGCTCCTTCTGCCCAAGCCGATCGACGACGCGGGACGAGACGTCTTCAACATCAACGATCAGGTCGAGCATTGCGTCCACGAAGGCCTTGACGCTGCGGTCGCAGAGTTCGTTGGGATGTACGAGGATTGCAGCCTTCGATCCGCCCTCGGGAATGTCCTTGTTCTTGAGCTGCTGCGCCGAGGCCAGTCCATAGGCTTCGTCGAACAGCCGTTCGGCCTCGCGTGTGAACTGCGGCCCACTTCGCGGGAGCACGGCACGAACCCCGCCACGGGCGATGTCGCGGAACCTGACGTGGAAGCCGTTGAAGCCGCGGCCGTGGACGTAGAAGACGCCGTAGGGGAGGTCGGGTCGTTCTGAGGATTGCAGGAAGGCCGGGTCCAGCCGCATGGACAGGGCGTACCGACCTTCGACGTAGACGTTCGTCCGAAGCGTCGCGAGCACCGCGGCAACCATGGCGTGCAGCACGGCCCGGGCGTCCTCGAGATCGACGTCGGCGTCGATCCGATCCGTCAGCGCGGCAGCGCGATCATGGAAGAGGTCCTCGCCGAGCGGATGGTCGGGCTGAAAGCGGTCCAGGAACAGGTCCACCACCGCGATGGCGAGCGGCAGATTCTCGACGGCAAGATTGCGGACGCGTTCTGAAGTGAATGCATATCGGTTCTTGTGGACCAATGCCTGGTGGACGAGGTCACCGAGCGCGGCGATCAGCTCTCCGTGAGTGAGATCGAGGTCGTCGTGCCGCTGACTGAGGTCGATCGCTCGTTGATCCACCCACTTGATCCGCATGAGATCGTGGCGAACCCGTTGCCAGAGGCGGCTGTCCGGATCAATCGCGCCACCGTCCGGGCTCGTGACGACGAACCCTACGAAACTCACGCTTCCGTTGCTGCCGTCGTCGAGCGTGTCGAGATACGCTCGGTGGATGTTGATGGACGCGTTGCTCAGCCGCTCGGCGATGCGTTCCAGCATGGTTCGCCGAGTGCTGTTGGCGACGGCCACCGAGATGCGGCTCTGCGCGGGATCCGATTCCGGTTCGAGCACGACTGCGGTGCCTTCGGTTTCGGTGACCTGGGTGAAGAGGCTCCAGTGCTGCACCATTCGAAGCGGGGTCAAGGTGAGCGCCACATCCGACGAGCAACGGGTGAAGAAGTCGCGGATCATCTCGGGCGTCCAGTCGGGCGCCTCGGTTGCAGCGTACGCGGTCGCCTCGTCGAGTCTGGCCGCTTGCGTGGGGTCTTCGAGATTGCAGGGCTCGACTTCTCCGAACTCAAACGTGTCGATCACAAGCGTGCCGTCATGCGCCGTGTGGATCTTCGCAGCGCGGAGCGGTTGATCCTTCGGCAAATCCGCAACCAACTCTGCCAGCACGCCCGGATAGTCCAGTGGTCGCATACTGGTCCACTCGGAGCCATCCTCACTTCGTAGCGTCAGTTCGACCGGCCGTCCACTTGCCCGCGCGGCGATGATCGCTCTGAGGTGAACGAGCCGCGTTTCTTCGTCAGTGTCTTGAAAGTAGACGCTTGGCATCTGCTCCAGGAACCAGGGGACGACTTCCTCGGAGGTCGCGCGGAGTGAATCGACCACCAGATCGACGACGTTGACGGCGTCTTCCGGGTGGTGCGAGGCCGGTATGGGCGTGCCTGCAGACATCCGCGCAAGGTACCGGACACAGGGGTCCGGGAAAAGGGGCGCAGTGAGGTTTCGGGGGGGTTGGCTGGGGGGGTACGGTATGGCGGATGAGCCGCACCGCCATGATCATCGGGAACTTCGACGGCGTCCATCTCGGGCACGCCGCGTTGGTCGACGCAGCCCGCCGGGAGGTCGGTGATACGGGGCGGTTGGTGGCGGTCACATTCGATCCTCCACCTGCCGAAGTGCTGCTGCCAGATGCGCCCACGCGAAGGCTCATGACGCTTGCCACCCGCTGCGACACCCTGCGATCGGTCGGAGTGGACGAGGTCGTCGTGAAGCACGTCGATCTGCAGTGGCTGGACCGTACCCCAGAGGCCTTTGTGCAGGAGGATCTGCTTCCACACCGTCCAGATGTCGTCGTCGAGGGGCCCGACTTCCGCTTCGGGCGAGACCGCGTGGGCGACGTGACCCGCCTGACCGAGCTCGGCGATCGGCATGGCTTTGGCGTGGTCGTCGTCCCTCCCCAGACTGGTTTGCTCTCCAACCTCGAAAGGGTTCCCATTCGATCCTCGAGCATCCGGTGGCTCATCGAGCGTGGGCGTGTCCGGGACGCCGCACGCCTGCTCGGGCGGCCCTGGGCCATCGAGGGCACCGTGGTTCCGGGGGATCGCCGCGGCCGAACCATTGGATGTCCGACCGCCAATGTGGACCATGGCGACCTGCTGCTTCCGGCGGACGGTGTCTACGCAGGCTCGGCGACCTGTCCCGGCGGCACCTACGCGGCCGCAATCAGCGTCGGAACCAAGCCGTCGTTTGAGCGGACGCCCCGCGTGCTCGAAGCGCATCTGATCAATTGGAAAGGGCCGCTGGACGCCTACGGCTGGCACGCGACGGTCACGATCAACCGGTGGCTTCGCGATCAGGTGACCTACACGAACGTCGACGCGTTGACAGATCAGATCGCGCGGGATATCGACGCGGCTGCCGCCCCGCCACCAACCTCGCCCGTCTGAGCGAGTACCCTTTGCCGCCCATGACGTATGCATCCACCGCCAGTCTGGAAGATCTCGCTGCGCGCATCGCCGCAGCAGAGACCATTGTCTGTACCTCGCACGAGAAACCTGACGGCGACGCGATGGGATCGGTCATGGGACTCGTTCGCGCGCTCGCTGACACAAAGCAGATGCACGCATGGCTGCTCGGCTCGGTGCCGCCACCGATCGAGGCGTTGGCCAGAGACACCGCCTGGGTTCGCATCGCCGAGCCCGGCGACATCCCGTCACTTGAACCAGACCTGATCGTGCTGCTCGACACGGGCGCATGGAGCCAGATCGCGCCACTGGCCGACTGGCTTCGAGATCGCGCCGATCATGTGATCGGCCTTGACCATCACGCCAGCGGCGACGACCCCGCGCCAGCGCGATTCGTGGACGCGTCTGCCGCCTCCTGCACGATGCTCGTTCTGGCGCTGCTCGATGCCATGGACATCAAACCGACGGTCGATGTGGCCGAGCCGCTCTTTGCTGGACTTGCGACCGACACGGGCTGGTTCCGGCAGGCCAACGCCGACGCCGCGGCGTTCGAAGCGGCCTCTCGACTGCTCGCGACGGGCGTCGACAAGGACCGTTTGTTCAGAGAGATTGAGGAGACCGCTCGGCCCGCGAGGCTGGCGCTCATCTCGCGGGCGCTCGGCAGCGTGCGGTGGGAGCACGGCGGCACCGTTGCGATCATGCGGCTGACCCGCGCGGACTTTGATGAGACGGGCGGACGCCGAAGTGACGTGACGGGCATGGTGAATGCGCCGCTGGTTGTGTCCGGGGCGGAACTCTCGGTGCTGCTCATCGAAGAGCGAGATGGCGGCGTCAAAGCCAGCCTGCGATCCAAGCCGCCCGCCGTGCCGGGGGGGGCATTCATGGATGCCCGCGCCATCGCCCGGCACCTTGGCGGCGGCGGGCATGTGCATGCTGCCGGCGTATCGCTGGACGGAACGATTGACCGCGGGGCCGAGGCGATTGCAGACGCGATTGCGGCGGTCGGCGTGTGAGTCCGCGGCGGCTTGCATGGGTGTCCGTGGCGTGCGGGTTCGCCGCCATGGTGCTTCCACTGGTCGGGGCCATTGCATCGGTGTCGATGTTCGAGCTCACGACGATTGCGGTGAGCGGGTCGGCGTCATTTCCCATCGATCGACCGGGCACGTGGGTGCTCGCAAGCGAAACGCGTGGTGAAGTTGGCGGCGAGACGCGGGTTGGCGGGGAGACCAGCCTGAGCGATCTCACCCTCATCGGACCCGACGGGACTCCCGCCCCGGTCCGCGCGCCGGAGCGGGCGATTCGATACGAGACGCCCGAACGCGATGGAGTCGTGATCGGGTCGTTCCATGCGGCCACCGGCGGGACATGGACCGTGCGGCGATCGGGCGGAGCCGGGGAGATGGCTCTGCTGGCAGTCGGCCCAGATCCCGCTGAAGCCGCCGTCTGGTGGCTCCTCGTTCCTGGGGGGCTGGCCGTCATGCTGCTGGGTGTAGCCGGAGGTTGCGGCTGGGTCGCCTTTCGGGCTTCGAGAGGGCGCGGCGGCTGAGGAAGCTGGCCATGGCGACGCTGCCCCGTACACTTCAGGCATGGCCAGACCTGGTTCCGAATCCATGCCGCCTGCCATTGGCAGCGTCGCAACGCGCGCGGCGAGGAGGCTGACGCTCAATGCTGCGGCGGCGCGGGCGGTGCGACTGGGCCTCTACGCCTCGGCGGTCGGCTTCGTACTGGCATGTATCGCAAGGTTTGGGGGCTTTGCGGATTGGCCGTGGGGGTGGATCGCCGCTGTGTTGGCTGCCAGCGTGATGATCGCCGTTGTGTACGGTTGGCGATTCGACCGCGTGCCCGTCGCAGGCGGGGGGCTGGTACTGGATGAACGATTGTCGCTGCACGACGCGTTGTCGACCGCCATCAATCTGGATGGGCAGCCCGGTACGTTGGCCGAAGCTCAGCGAGCGGCAGCCACCCAGATCGCCTCTGGTGTGAGCGGCGAGGTCGGCCGCGCGGTTCCGCTGCAGATGCCACAGGGGTGGTGGGTCGTGCTGGTCCTGATCGCCGCGGCGACGGGCGTCGCTGCGATGCCGCCGCTCTTTGGTCGCGATGCCGAGCCTGCGGCGATGGATCTGACGCAGGCGAGCCTCGAAACCGATGCTGCCATTGCTGAGATGCAGGCAGTACTCGACGCGTCTCCTGAACTGCTCGCCCACCTGGGGCCGGACCCGCTTCTCACTGCCGTGGAGCAACCGGAGGACGCCGAGCAACTTCGACAGGACACCCTCCAGTCGCTCACCGAATTGCAGCAGGCACTCGATGCGTTTGCGATCGACCCGTCGCAGCAGCGGCTTGAGGGATTGCGTGGGCGGCTCGAAGACTTTGAGCAGGAACCGGGCGACCTTGGTGAACAGGCGCGTCGAGCGCTGGCCGCCGGGGACTTTGAGCGAGCGGCAGATGCCATGGAAGCGATGCAGACGTCGGGGGGGGAGGACCAGGCGGATGCGCTGGACAGTCTTGCGGACGATCTTGCAGCGGCCGCTGCCGGCGACGAGCAGGTCCGCGACGCGATGAAGGATGCCGGTGTCGTTCCCGAAGATGGTCAGTCACTGACCGACGCGGTTGAGGCGGCTGAACACCTTGATGATGCGTCGCGGGAATCGCTCGCAGACCTGATCGAGCGAGACAAAGGGGCGCGGTCGTCACTCAAGGAGATGGCAAAGGACTGTGAGCAGGCGGCGTCTGAGTGCCGCAACCCGGGCGAGCCTGGGTCGCCCAACGCGAAGCAGTCTGAGTGTCGCAAGATCGCCGAGGATCAGAAAGCCAGCAAGCAGGCGGCCGCTTGCAAGTCTGCGTGCGCGGCCGGCCGCACCAGGGTGGGCGAAGGGCTCGGTGGCTCGCCCATGAATGCCGCAGACGACTCGCCAGACGTGGCCAAGGCCGTCAAGGCGGCGTCCGAAGTGGACACCACAGCGCCGGTCACAAGCATCTCACCTGCCGCCGGCCCGCTCCGTCTGGGAGACGTGACGGACGCTGGCGGCGCGGCGATGGCAGCTGCGCAGCGGCGAGTGCAGCGGGGCATCGATGTGCAGCGCATCCCAAAGCGATACCGCGAGGCTGTTGCTGCCTGGTTCAAGCAGGCCCGTTCCGAGGATCCTTCCGGGAAGGATGAGGGGCAGGACGAGCCCGAGAAGCAGGTTGAGGAGCCAGACACGCCGTGACAATGCGATGGCTTGCTGTACTGGTGACCTGGTGCGTCGCAGCCTGCGTTGGATGCGAACGCCCGGGGCCCACTGTCGTGGTCTATGTCTCTGCTGACGAGCACGTCGCCAAACCGATTCTGGCTGAGTTTGAAGACCGAACGGGGATCCATGTCCTCATGGTCGGCGACACGGAAGCGAGAAAGAACACCGGATTGATCGAGCGGATTCGGCGTGAGCGGTCGGCCCCGGTCGCCGACGTGCTGTGGTCATCTGAACTACTGGGTGTCGTATCGCTCGCCGGGGACGGTCTCCTGGCCCCGCACCATTCCTCGAGCGTGGCGGGCTGGCCCGCGCACTGGCGGGATCCATCGCATCGGTGGCATGCATTTTCTCCGCGTCCCCGCGTGGTGGTCTTTGATCCTGCGCGGCTTGCCGTCACGGAACTGCCCGAGCACTGGACGGGCCTCGCCGATCCACGGTGGCGTGGCGAGATCGTTGCAGCTGATCCACGCTACGGCACGACCGGAACGCACCTGGCGGCGCTCCGTTGGTTGCTGGGCGACGCGTGGCCGGGCTGGGTTGATGCGATGGCTGCCAACGAGGTGCGCGTCCTTCCCGGCGGGAACGCGGCGTGCGTCGATGCAGTGCTTCGAGGAGAGGCGCTTCTGGGCTTGACCGATGCCGACGACGTTCGGGCCGCCAGCAGAAACGGTGCGGACGTGAAGATGGTGTTGCCCGGGCATGGTCCGGGTCTGGGACCGATGCTCACGCCCAACACTGTTGCGATCATGCAAGGCGCGCCGCATCCAACCGAAGCCGGGGCGCTTGTCGACTGGCTGCTGTCAGAAGACGTTGCCAGAATGCTCGCCGCGTCGGTTTCCGGAAACGTGCCGCTGCACGCTGCCGTAGCCGAGGAGTTTCCCGAACTCGCGACCGAGCCACCGCTGCCCTTGAATGCCGCGGAGATTGCGGCGCATCACACCGCTGCGGTGACCGAAGCAGTGGCTGCCTGGGGAGGCGGGGCGAGCGGCGGTGATCGGTAAGAGCTTGCTGCTTGTTCTGTGGGCCGCCGTCATTGGCTGGCCAGTGTTGTCGCTGAGTCTGGCGGGACCTGCGACGTCCGGCGGGATTGGGGATGGCCCTGCGCTGCGGGCGCTCGGGCCGCTCGTCTGGACGACGAGCATGTGGTCGGCAGGCATCGCTGCGCTCGCCGTGGCAACTGCCATTCCAGCGGCCCGACTGCTGGCGTCCGTGGGCCGCCGCCGCCGAGGCGTGCTCCTTGGGGCCGCCTGCGCGGGGCTCCTGCTGCCGCCGTGGGCACTCTATTACCTGTGGTGGTCGAGCGCACCTCCGGGCACGCCGCTCCACGACATGGCGGCCGCATCGGACCAGTTGGCGTTTGTACGGGCCGCCATGGCGGCGGTGGCCCTGCTGGCGAGCGTCTGGCCGATTGCCATCTGCTGCATCCTGCCGGCGTCGATGCGGTGGTCGGCCGCCGACGAGGACAGGCTTCGGCTCGACGGCGTGGGCCCGGTCGGTCGCAGCATCAAGCGGCTGCGGTCCGAGGCGGCTGGCATCTGTGCTGCGCTGCTCATCTCGGCTGTGTTGACGGCGGGGTGCACGACGGTTTTCGACCTGGCGGGCGTGGCCACGCTGGCCAATGAACTTCGAGCCAGGTCAGATCTGGGTGGATCCGGGATGGAGATTCTGCAGTTGGCGTGGCCACTGGTGCCAGTGGTCGCGGCCGGCGCCGCTGCCGTGTGGTGGTGGGCGGCGCATCCGCCCGCGGACTCCGTGCGAC
>CAZMPA010000069.1:0-10552 GCA_964567915.1 uncultured Isosphaeraceae bacterium
TTCGAGAACGCCCACGATGGTGAAGACCCGCCCATCAATCCGAAGTGACTCGCCAAGTGGCGATGACAACGGGAAGAACATGTCCGCGATGGCGTCACCAATGACAGCGACCCGCCCACGGCCGATCTGGTCTTCGGGAACGAGATAGCGACCACCCTCCGCCACGTGCAGATTGAGGACCTCCTCGAGCTCCGGCGTGGTTCCGAACACCTGACTGACGGTTCGCTTCGGTCCGAATGCCACCTCCGATCCGAACGATTTGAGGGGCACCATGCGTTTCGCGTCCGGCAGCGCCTGTTCGAGCCTGTCCCAATCGACGTCGTTCAACCCAAACCTCGCCACAAAGCTCCGCTGCTGCCCACCGGCCGCTGTCGCCTCAGGTGGTCGCTGTGACCGGACGATGATGTTGCGAGCGCCAAGCGCCTGAATATCCCGTACGGCCGCTCGCTTGTTCCCCTCGCCAATCGCAACCATCAGGATGACGGCTGCAACCCCGAGGATGATGCCGAGGCTCGTCAGGATCGACCGCAGCATGTGCAGGCGAAGATTCGAAAGCCCGAGCCGAAGTGTTTCGAGGAGGAATTCCATGGCGGTGCGAGGATGTGGCACATGGTACGCTCGCCCCATGGCGGAATGCTCGTACATCACCTCGATTGAGGAGTCGGCCGAACCACGCGGATGGTCCTTCCACTGCTGCCTCCTGGGCGGTGGCGAGACGACTGTTCGACTGGACTGGGCCGACTACGACCATTGGTGCCCCGGCGGCGGATCGCCCCCGGACCGCGTGGTTGAGATTGTGATTCGAGTCATGATGGAGCACGGAGCCACGGTTCCAAGCTGTTTCGACGCGGCCCGGGTCAGGCATGTCGTCGGGGACGCCGACACGCTAGTCTCGTCGCTCCTTGGTTCCTGAGCCACCCGAGACCAATGAGATGCTTCCCCCCTGCTACGCTCTGAGCCCATGGCCAGAGAGATCAGTCTTGCCAACAAGTGCCTGATCCTGTTTGGGTGCGCGATCGTCGCCATTCTGGTCGGCGCACTCCTGGTTCCCTGGGTCGGGGTTCGAACCCTCATTCACGACAATCAGGTCGAAATCGCGGGACAGGTGTCGGACGCGTGGCTGGCGGGCAAGCTCGAACTGGGAAACTTGCAGCCGAGACATCGAACCGAGCTCGAGATCGCGGGACCGGATGGCGGCATGCACGTGTCCTGGGTGCCCATTGACGACATCGACACGAAGTCGGAGCCCGAGGCCTTCACGAGCCGCGCACTGCAGGCCTTTGGCAGTTCCCCCGATCTGCCGTTCTACACCGCGACCAACATGCAGGACGAGCATGAACTCATCTATTACGCCAAGCCCGTCACCGAGTCGACGCTTCGGCGGCTGAGCGATCCACGCGTGTCGGACTTCAGCGCCGGCGTCTCGGCCCCCACGGTGACGGATCCTATCCGCGGTCTGCTGGTCGTTTCACGAAGCACCAGGTTTGGCGAAGCGCAGCTCGACCGGAGTCGCGCCGTCATCGTGCTGACGGGCCTGGCCGCCGGCGTGCTCGCCGTCATCGTCTTCTGGTTCATTCTGTTCCGGTTGATCTTCTCGCCCGTACGTCGACTCCGCCGCGTCGTTGACCGCGTTGGCGAAGGGCAGATTGAGGCTCGGTCGGACATCAGGACCGGAGATGAGTTCGAGGAACTCTCGAAGGGCCTCAATGAGATGCTCGACAGTTTGGGCGAGGCTCGCAGCCGGCTCGAACAGATGAACGAGAACCTGGACCTCAAGGTTTCTGAACTCGCCGAGGCGAACATCGGGCTCTGGGAATCGTCCAAGTTCAAGAGTGAGTTCCTCGCCAATGTCAGTCATGAACTGAGGACACCTCTCAACTCGATCATCGGGTTCGCTGATCTGCTCCGAGAGGAACTGTCTGCGGAGGCCGAGCCGTCCGACAAGCATCTCCGATACCTGGCCAACATCGTCGCCAGTGGAAGTTCCCTGCTTGAGATGATCAACGAACTCCTCAATATGGCGAAGATCGAGGCGGGCCGCATGGAGGTAGCGGTCGAGCCCACAAGCATTGTCGACCTGGTTGAGGGCATCAGCGGCATCATGTCTCCGCAGGCTGGCAGCAAGCGCATCGATATCCGAACCGAACTCGACGACGGGCTTCCCATGGTTGAGACCGACCCCGGCAAGGTGCAACAGGTTCTCTACAACCTCCTGTCCAACGCCATCAAATTCACGCCTACGGCGGGCACAGTGACGCTGTCGGCATCGAAGATCGTCTCTGAGGGCCGAACAGCGTCCGTGGCATTGACCGTTTCAGATACGGGCCCCGGCATCCCGGACGACATGCAGGACGTGATTTTCGAGAAGTTCAGGCAGATTGACGCCAGCCACACACGAGCGCACTCGGGAACCGGGCTCGGCCTGGCGATCTGCCGCGAACTGGCAGACATGCTTCAGTCCGAACTTCGGCTTGAGTCTTCTTCGCCAGGGGCCGGCGCGGTGTTCACGCTGGTCGTTCCTGTGTCATGGCACGTTCCGAAACCGCGGTCACTTATGGACACGCCGGTTTGACCCAAGCCCAGTCTCTGGACTTGTGCAACACACCGGCTGACTGCTTGATGCACCTCCGGCAGGCGGCCGCTTCGTCTCGATCACCGCGCCAAGCCGGCTCGTCCCGCCGCTCAAGGCACAGCGTGCATTCGGCGGCGGGCGGTGTGTCGCCACCAAGCACAATCGATCGATAGGCTCGGTCCAGGCACGCTCCGCAGATCAGGCTTCCGCGATGCCCCTCCACGCACGGCCGGCCGGCCGACCACGCGGCGTCGCCGCAGAAGTCGCACAGCACGTCGCCCGGTTGGATGTCGTCCGGATCACATCCTTCACGATGCATGCGAAGGCTCCTCTGCATCAACCCTTCGCAATGTCATCGCATGAAAGGGGCGCCCTTCCCGTCGATACTTGCGTTCGAAATTCGTACCGACGACCTCTCCCTCACCGGCCGAGTCCGGAGGATTGAACGCCTCCCTGACATACAGGTTGGCATGCCTCGAAGCATGATCCTCATACCACGCCCAAAGGTCGTCGTGGTCCGTCACCAGATGGATCAAGCCTCCGCCCTTGAGGACACGGTGCATTGCGACCATGGTCGCATCCTGCACGAATCGTCGCTTGTGGTGTTTCTTCTTCGGCCAGGGATCCGTGAAGTACAAGTGGATCACCTCAGCCACACTTGAGGCGCAAGAGTACCGAAGGAACTCCGACGCATCGCCGCGAAGCAGGCGGGCGCCATCGAGCGCGCGACGGCGAATTCGATCCGCTGCGTACCGGAAGAACTCCCCCGACCACTCGACCCCCAGAAAGTTTCGATCCGGCTGCAGGGCCGACTGCTGCACGAGAAAGGTGCCTTTGCCCGATCCGACCTCCAATTCAAAGGGACGCTCGGGGTGCGTGAACAACCCCCGTGGGTCAAAGGAGCATTCCTCGCTTGATTCGAGTTCGGACACATCGAACCCGTATCCCGAGATGTCCAACGACCGGCCACGAGAGAGCCCGAAGCTCATGGCCCTTCCTCCGCTGCCGCTTTCAGAATCGACTGGCCCTTGAGCCACTCGATGATCAATTCGCCAACCGCCGGATCAACCGAAGCCTCGCCGGAGGGTCGCAGGCTGTGGTCGAGATCGGGCAACACCCTCGCATCGAAGGCGATAGACCGCTGCGCAGCCGTTCCCGAAAGCGCCGCAAGGTTGGCCGGCCCATCGAATGCTTCGTTCCCATCTCCAGTCAACGCAAGCACCGGAATCCCTCGAATGCGTGAGAGCCCCACACGAGGGTCGTAGCCCATGTCTTCGAGCCAGTCCGCGTCCCGGGACCTGGCGACCGCCCGAGCGATGGCTTCTTCCTCAGACACATCCGAGGGGAATGGTCGTGCCCGAACCCACGCCTCGGCTGCCTGACGAAGGGCTTCATCGTGAACCCTCTGGCTCGCGAACTTCACGTAGGTATTCCATGCCTCCACCGCCTCTGCGGGGTCAGCGATCGCGGCTCGAATCCGGTCCTGCATCCGAATGCGGCCCGGCAGACCCGGAGGCGACAGAAGCACAATCGCGGCGACGGGATCGCCGAATGCCGCAGCTTGCCGAGCAACAAGCGACGCCCCGGGCCCGTGCCCGATCAGCACAATGCCGGCGCGATCCACATCTGCTCGGCCTGCGAGCCACTGCACCCAGCGGCGAAGGTCTCTCCGGCCAGCCCGGGCATTCTCGGCAGGATCCGGAAGCAGTGTTGCCATCCCTGCTTCCCGAAGCCTCTTCGCCGTATTGACTGCGGCACCCGACCAGTCCTCGCCAATCAGAACAGCCACCGCGTGTGGCGGCGAAGTCGACGGATACTTGACCTGAGCGGTCAAGGTCGGAAAGCCGGGCTCAGCGCACGCCACTGTCGTGGAGCGTTTCCGCTGCATAGCCACGAGATCCTGCTGCTGGCCTCGGGTCCAGAGGGCCGAGAGATCACCTGGTCCCGGCTCAAGGACCACGCTCGCCAGCCCGTCCCCTGACGGATACTCGATCAGCAACACACCCTCACTCAATGCGTCGGTGCGAACCAAGGCCGGATACGCCCTCAGGGGCGACTTGGGGTGGGGCGCATCAATCTCAGCCCACCATTGATCCCCTCGCCGAAGCAGGTAGACCGTGCGGCCCGGCTGTTCGGCGCCTTCAGGGCCGACGAAGTCGGTCCAGATCATCGCCTCAGGATCGTCGTGCACACTCGGGCGGCGTTGAAGATGAAACACGCCGGTGCCGTCCGCCCGTACGGTCCCCGCCATGTCCCGACAAGCGTCGTCGACGCTTCCACGGAAGACCGCGGCGGTTGCGCCCCACTGAAACTGAAGCACGCCCTCGCGAAAGGTGGGCGATTGGAGGGGGGTGCGGCCCACGCCCGGAGTAACAGCTGTTCCAGAGCATGCGCCGCCGGCTTGGGTTGCCAGCGTCACGGCAAGACTTTGAGCCCTGCCGCCTGGCATCGTCCACGATCCCACCCACAGACCGTCAGGGCAACTGCTCGCCACCACGACCGCCAACAGGGCGGGAAGGCACGCCATCACGATGAGGGGTCGCGCGCGAACTCGACTTCAGGCGCGTTCGACCAAAGCTCGTCGAGGTCGTAGTAGGCTCGCCGAGACGGTTCGAACAGATGCACGACGACGTCGATAAAGTCGACGACGACCCACGTGGACGCCGGGTCAGCGTTGGTACGGAGCCGATGCATCTTTCGGTTGTCGCCGAGATCTTCGAGTTCGGCGCCCACAGACCGAACTTGCCGATCGCTCGTACCGGAGGCAACGACCACATAGTCGCACACCTGGCTACGACCCCGAACGTCGAAGATCCGCACGTCGGTGCAGTGTCGATCGACGGCGGTCCTCGCCGCTTCGATCGCAAACGCCAGCCCGTCTCCGGTCAGCGCAGCGGCCCCGGAACCGGGTTCCGGGGCCTGCGCCGAGATGCCACTTGGATCACTCATGCCGCTGATCAGCCAAGCCCGAATGCCGCCTGCACGGTCGGACCAAAGTGGACCACCAGGCCGGCGAACACGACCGAGACGATCGCAATGAGTTTGATGAGGATGTTGAGTGACGGGCCAGAGGTGTCCTTGAAGGGATCGCCAACCGTGTCACCCGTGACCGAAGCCTTGTGGGCGTCAGAACCCTTACCGCCGTGATGCCCGGCCTCGATGTACTTCTTGGCGTTGTCCCAGGCGCCACCGGCGTTTGCCATGTAGATGGCGACGGCAAAGCCACTGGTCAGTCCGCCGACGAGCAGGCCCATGACACCGCCTACACCGAGGATGAGCCCCACGATGATTGGCGTCACGATGGCCAGCAGCGACGGGATCACCATTTCACGCTGGGCACCGGCGGTCGAGATCGACACGCACTCCTGATAGTCCGGATACTCGACACCATTGATCTCCGTGCGGATCGGCCACTTCATGGGATCGGCGACATCCTCCTCGGACATGCCGTCCGCCTTGAACTTCTCCCGCATCAGCGTAAATTGGCGGCGACACTCGCCCATCATTCTGTAGGCAGCGCGGCCGACGGCATTCATCGTCATCGCGCAGAACACGAAGGCGAGCATGACGCCGAGGAAGAGCCCGCCGAGCACACGGGGATTCATGATGGAGATGTCGTAGAAGGCCGCCACATGCTTGAGCGACGCCTTGTCGGCGGGCACGAGATCGAAACTCACGCCCCCCGCCGTCACGTCGTATTCGCCTGCGAGGCTGTCCCAGTGCCCGGTCGCGGTCACCGTCTTGCCATCCTCAAAGAGGTTGCTGACGCCCTTGGCGACGGCGTTGGAGGCAAGCAGCAGGCCGCCGCCCGCGGCGACATGGTCGCCGGCCTCGGCAACCATCTTGAACTCGCCGTGGCCGTGATAGGTCAGATAGAGCGTGTGCTCGCCCGAGTCGGCAAAGGCCGACTGAATCTTGGGACTCGCAAATGTGTTCGCCTCGCTCACGTGCGCCGCAATCTCTGACGGCGAATCGACGGCGAGTTTCTCCACAACGGAGCCCTTGACGACGATCGCGTAGGCCGCGAGCAGCGCCATGGCCGTCAAGGCGGCCGAGCCGATCGCGAATCCCTTACCGGTCGCTGCGGTCGTGTTACCGAGCGAGTCGAGCATGTCCGTACGCTCACGAACGAACGAGGGCTGACCGGTCATCTCGGCGTTGCCGCCGGCGTTGTCCGCGATGGGGCCGTAAGCGTCGGTTGCCAGCGTAATGCCGAGCGTGGAGAGCATGCCGACAGCGGCGATGCCCACGCCATAGAGTCCGAGAAGGAAGTTTTCAGAGCCACCACTGAAGCCGAAGGCCAGCAGGATGGCGACCACGATCACGATCAGGGGGGCCCACGTGGACTTCATGCCCTCTGCGATGCCAGCAATAATGACGGTCGCATGACCAGTCTGCGTCTGCTCGCTGATGCGCTGCGTTGGAGCATGCTCATACGAGGTGTAGTACTCGGTGGCAAATGCGATGATCAGGCCAGCGGCCAGACCGGTGATGATCGCCAGCCACGGCTGCCACCACGCAAAGACGCCGTCACCGTCGCCCAGCAGGAGCCAGAACAGGATGCCCGCGCCCACGGTGACAAGCAGCGAAGCGAACCACACACCCATGTGCAGGCCCTTGAGCAGTTGGCTGAACGAAGCACCTTCCTTGGCCCGCACGATGAACACACCGAGGAGCGAGCAGATGATGCCGATGCCCGCAAGCGCCATGGGCGCCACGGCAAGCTTCATGGCCCAGCCGGAGCCGAGGCCGCCCGCGAAGGCAGCCGTGGCACCGATGGCCATCGAGGCGAGTATTGATCCGTAGTAGGACTCGTAGAGGTCGGCGCCCATGCCTGCGACGTCGCCCACGTTGTCACCAACGTTGTCGGCGATCGCGGCCGGGTTGCGGGGATCGTCCTCGGGAATACCTGCCTCGACCTTACCGACGAGGTCGGCACCGACGTCCGCGGCCTTCGTGTAGATGCCACCGCCGACGCGGGCGAAGAGTGCCTGCGTCGAAGCACCCATGCCGTAGGTCAGCATGACTGCAGTCGTCACCTCAAGCGACTGCTCGGGGAAGAATGCGTTCCAGATCAGGAACCAAGCACTGGCGTCGAGCAGGGCGAAGCCCACGACCACCAGTCCCATGACGGCACCACTGCGGAAAGCGACGGTCAGGCCGTCGTTCAGGGACTGCTTGGCCGCGAAGGTTGTCCGCGCCGAAGCGTTGGTGGCCATCTTCATACCGAACCAACCGCACAGACCAGAGAAGAGCCCGGCGATTGGCACGCCAATGGCGGTCACCTTCGGCTGGATGCCGAGGAAGCCGAGCGCCACGAGGATGCCCACGAGCACCACGAAGACGACGGCAACAACCTTGTACTGCCGCTTCAGGTACGCCATGGCGCCCTGACGAACAGCTTCGGCGATTCGGATCATCTCCGGCACACCCTCACTCTTCCTCAAAACGTTGCGGCTAAACGCTATTGCAGCGCCCAGCGCGAGCACGGCACCGATCGGGGCGATGAACCACACCCAGGCATGCTCGATAATGGCGTTGACGCCCTGGACGTCGTTCGTTGAAAGTAGCAACGTATTCACGAATCTCACTCCTCAGTCGCGTCGGTGCCGACAGACACCGACCGCGCGTTGAAAACCGATCGATTCCAATTGTGTGTATGTGACGCGATCACCCGGTGACCGCCTCGAGTCGTGTGCATGGGAACTCAGCGGCGACCGCCGCCACCACCACCGCCGCCGCCGCCGCTTCGATTACCGCCGGGGCCACCACGCTTGCCCTTGGGGGCTGGCTGTGGCTGCGGGTCATTCAAGCGGGCCACTCTGGCGATCGCCTTGCGCATGGCGCGGCGGCGACGCTCCGAGGGCTTTTCGAAGTACTGCTTCCGCTTCACGTCCTTCGTGAGGCCTTCCTTCTCACACAGCTTCTTGAAGCGACGAAGCATCTGGTTGACGGACTCGCCGTGTCGTGATTTGATCCGAATAGCCATAGCCTTGTAGAGCCCTCCTCGGTGGAATTCGAGCCGCGCATTAGAGCGGAAAGCGGGCCGCATGGCAAGCCAATCGGTGCTGTAGGGTGCGATTCATGAGGGTGATCGTGGATGCCTGGAATGTGCTGCACGTCACCGGGGTCCTCCCCCCGGGGTTGGCTGGGCTGAGCCTGCCCGGCCTGGGGCGGCTCATGCAGGCGACCCGATGGCAGGCGGCCCACGGGGTGCTGGTCTGCGATGGCCGCCCCCAACCCCGCCCCACAGGGCTGCCAGGGCCCATTCACCTCATGTGGTCGGGGCCAGGCCGAGAGGCGGATGACGTCATCGAGGACCTCATCGGAAAGGCTTCCGACCCCCGACGGCTCCTGGTGGTCTCGTCGGACCGGCGGCTCAGAAAAGCGGCCAAGCGGCGACGCTGCAAGTGGTTGGACTCCGAATCATTCTTACGAACGATTCTGGAGGATGTGGCCCGCGGCACCGCCCTGGCTGACCCACCGCCTCCCGACACCGACGACTGGGTGGCCCAGTTCGGCCTCGGCGGGGCGGACATTGCGGCCCTTGAGGCCGAGGCGGACGCTGCCGACTTCGGGCACCTGATTCCGGCCGAGGCCGGACCTCAGCCCGCGGCCGCCAGACCCGCACCGACGCCGGACGATTCCGAGCCCCGCGAGGCCCCAATCGCCTTCCCGGCAGACGTCCTCGAGCAGGCCCGCCGCATCGCCGGCGACGCGTGACGGGGCTCAGGGCCACAGTCGCTTGGTGGTCCAGCCATCCTCGCCAGCGGTATACACGATGCGGTCGTGGAGCCGGTCGTCCCCCTCCTGCCACATCTCAACTCGGTCGAGCGAGACCCGGAGCCCGGTCCAGTGCTGGGGTCGCGGCACAACTGAGCCAAGTGGATACTGCATCGCCACCTCGACCACCCGCTCGGCGAGGGCCTCGCGGCTCGCAAGCGGCCGCGATTGATCGCTCGCCACGGCTCCGATCCGACTCCCCCACGGACGCGACGCGAAGTAGGCATCTGCCTCTTCGCCCGGAACGCGGGTCGCGGCCCCTTCGATGCGGACTTGCCTTCCGAGCACATCCCAATGAAGCAACAACGCCACCCGCGGATTCTCCTGAATCTGGTGGCCCTTCCGGCTGTCCAGACTCGTGTAGACCACGGCGCCGCGCACGTCGAAGCCCTTGAGCAGCATCATCCTCGCCGAGGATTGCCCATCAGCGCCGCAGGTCGCAAGCACGACGGCGTGGGGGTTTGGCCTGCCTGCAAAGCGGGCCGCTTCTTCAAGCCACGCCCTGACGGCATCCACCGGGCTCTCCGGCAGAGCGTCCATATCGGCGAGTTCGAAACCGTCGGGCAGGCTCATTCGTCTGCGTGACCGGGCGCCCCCGGAAGCGGAAACGTGGCAGCCGACTGCGCGGATCGAAATGCGAGATATCGCTCGCGTAGGTCCGCATCAGCGAGCGAGAGTATGGACACGGCGAGGAGCGCCGCGTTGACGGCACCGGCAGATCCAACCGCCAGCGTGCCGACAGGAATGCCGCGGGGCATTTGCGCCATCGACAGGAGCGAGTCGAGACCCTCGGTGGACCACGCTTTCATCGGGCAGCCCAGCACGGGCAGATGCGTCATGGCCGCCGCGACTCCAGCGAGGTGCGCCGCGCCGCCCGCTGCGCAAACCAACACCTGAATGCCGCGGTCCTCCGCCGTACTGCAGTACGACTCCAGGCGGGCGGCAGCCCGATGCGCCGATATCACGTTGCACTCGTGTGGTACGCCGAGCTCCGTCAGCGTCGCGGAGGCTTTCCCCATGGTCGGCCAATCAGACACGCTGCCCATGAGCACACCGACTCGGGCTCCGTTTACGGTTACATAGTCAGTCATGCCGGGAATGGTATCGCTGTTGGGGATCGGCTACCATACGAGGTCCACCCTTGGGGATTGGTGTAACGGTAGCACGACTGACTCTGAATCAGTTAGTCCAAGTTCG
>CAZMPA010000070.1:0-10447 GCA_964567915.1 uncultured Isosphaeraceae bacterium
GGGTCAAGCATGACGTGGTTGATGGCCATGGGGCTGATGAGCATCTTTGACGCGGTGCGTTGATCGGCCCGCCAGATGTCGGCTGGAATCGTGAGTGATTCGGTCGAGCCGTCCTCCCACGTCACCTCGATCGGGAGCGGCATGACCAGGCCGCCGTTGGTCGTGAATCGAATGATGTGGAAACGCTCTTCCGTGTCGAGGAGAGCGCGGTCCTCTTCGTCCAGTTCCTCAAGCAGTTTCCCGTAGGCGCGTTCGTCGGCGGGCGTGACGGCATGCTCATCGAACGTGCTGTAGAAGTCCACGAGCTCCGGGAATCGGCCCGCGCGTCGGTCAGTGCCGCTGTTCCGCTGCTCGGTGACCGTAGTCGGCTCTTCCCGGGCCTCTTCATCGCGGTCGGCCTCCTTCTCCGAGTGCGGTCGACCGCTGGCGACGCGGAACGACTCGACGCCCTCAATGCCCACGTCCACTGGACGATTGTCGTAGAACCAGCCACGCCAGAACCAATCCAGATCACGCCCGCTCGCGTCCTCGATGGAGCGGAAGAAGTCGGCGGGTTCGGGCCGTTTGAAGGCCCAGCGGGTTGTGTAGGCCCGCATCGCATGGTCGAACAGCTCACGTCCCACGACGGTCTCACGCAGGATGTTGAGCGCCGTTGCCGGCTTCGCGTAGGCATTTGGACCAAACTGCAGGATCGACTCGCTTGCCGTCATGATCGGTCGGCTGTTCTCAACGTCCCGCATGTAGCCGGTGATGGCTCGGGGGAGTCCTCGACTGCGGGCGTAGTCCTCCTCCCACGATCGCTCGGCAAGAAACTGGTGGTAGGTGTTGAGCCCCTCGTCCATCCATGTCCACTGCCGCTCGTCGCTGTTGACGATCATCGGGTACCAGAAGTGTCCAACTTCGTGAATGACGACCGAGATCAGTCCGTACTTGGCGCGTTCGGTCCATGTGCCGTCTTCCTCGGGGCGGGGCCCATTGAAGGTCATCATGGGATACTCCATGCCGCCGCCCACGACGCCGTTGACCGACCAGGCGACCGGCCACGGGTATGGCATGGCTGTGTCGGAGTAGGACTCGAGCGCGTGGGCGACTGCATGTGTTGAATAGAGGTCCCAGAGCCCGTCACCTTCGGCTGGCCACATAGACATGGCGAGCACACGGTCGTCGCGGCCGGGGATGTCCACGCCCATGGCGTCCCAGGCAAAGGCAGGGGAGGCGCTGAAGGCAAAGTCACGGACATTGTCCGCTGAGAAGCTCCATGTCCTGGTGTCCTCCGTGGCCGACGAGACCAACTTGTCTGATTCGGCGCGGCTCACGATCGGCACCGGGCGATCACTCTTCTCGGCGTCCCTGAGACGCGTTCGCTGCTCGGGCGTGAGCACTTCCTTGGGGTTCAGCAGTTCGCCGGTCGCGCCGACCAGGAAGTTCGCAGGCGCCGTGATGTCGACGTCGTAGTTGCCGAACTCGAGTGTGAACTCGCCCCGACCAAGAAAGGGCCGCGTCTGCCAGCCGTCGTAGTCGGTGTATGCGGCGAGCCGTGGAAACCACTGCGCGATCTGGTACAGCGTGCGGCCATCGTCAAACGTTTCGTACCCACTTCGGCCGGCGATGTGGTCGGGCACGATGGCGCTCGTCCAGTCGATCTCGAATCGCAAGGTCCGCCCCGGGGCCAACGGCTCACGCAGGTCGATCCGCATCATCGTGCCGTCGATGGTGTGCGGCAGATCATCTCCTGAAGCCGTCTGGACTCGGTTGATCGTGACGCCACCTTCAAACGACTCGCGTCCGAGGTGGTACCGAAGATCGTCGTATGACATGCCGCCCTCAAGGCCGGGCGCGCGGCGAGCAAGCCTTCCCCGAGCGTCGGGCCGGAACCGGTTCTGATCGAGTTGCACCCAGAGCCAGTGAAGTGAGTCCGGGCTGTTGTTGTGATACGTGATCCGTTCTGTACCGATCAACCTGTGGGTCTTGGCGTCCAACTCGACATCGATGTCGTAGTCAACCTGTTGTTGCCAGTAGTCAGGCCCCGGCGCGCCGCTGGCACCTCTGTATCGGTTCGGGGACGGGAGGTCGCGATCATCGAGCCGTTCAAACACATCGGCGCGATCGAGCGTCTGCTCAGGACGCCACGGGTGATGGTCGGGGTGCCCTGTGGCGGCTCCGGTCAGTCCCAATACAGCAGCGATGGTCCAGCGCATGACGCCCTCCTTGTGGGGAGGCACGGTAGCACAGGAGAACCGGTGCAGATCAGCCGCAAGGCCCGAAGGCGGCGACGACGGCCAGAAGGTCATCAACGCCGACGATTCCATCGTCGTTGACATCAGCCACGCAATCGCTGCAGTCGCCCCATGCAGAGAGCACCGCGAGTACTTCGTCCGTGCCAACCTGGCCGTCTCCGTTGAAGTCTTCGGCGCAATCGGGCGACTCGCAGTCGATGTATACCAACTCAATGTTGTCGACGGCTGCCTCGACTCTGGAAGTCTCGTTGAGATCGGATGCGACGAACTGGATGCGGAACGATTCGTTCGGGGTGAAGCCTGGGAGATCCACAAGCGAGAACGTGGACGTCTGCCAGTTGCCCTCGATATCGGGTCCGGTCACTGCGGTTTCATGGAGGAGGGTCCAGGTGGCGCCGTCGTCGTCCGAGACGTTGACGACCCAGGTGTCGTCTTCGACATTGTCGCCACCGCCCATATTGCGGTACCACCAGCAGTAGGTGACGTCGAGGGCGCCGGTCGCGTCGATCCGCGGCGACGTCAGAGTGGTTGAGCCATTGTCGACGTCATCGCCGCCGCCGGCGCGGTTCTCGGTGAGCCAGCACCAGCCTGAGGTGTCGCAGTCCGTCTGGGGTCGGCCGCCGCCGCCCGAAGGAATGGCGCGTTCCCACACGCCATCGGTCGCATCGCCGCCGACAGTCCATCCCGGATCGGACGTGCAGTCGTCTTCGAAAAGGATGGATGGCGCTGACCAGGCGGAGACGGTTTCAAACGGGTTGCTGGGCGCTGCCGCCGGCACGAACACGCTTTCATTGTCGGTCGTCTTGAGCCAGAGGTAGTAGGGGGCAGCGGCGCCGCAGGGGATGGGCGGGAATGTTGCGGAGAGCACGCCCTCTCCGTGGTCCTGCAAGGTGTGCAGGGTCGTTGTTCCGTCGACTTGAACAGCCAGTTTCGCAGAGCCCGAAAGGTACGAGCCGAGCTGGTCAGCGACGCGGACGGAAAGAGTGGTCCCGCCAGCCGGAACGACATGCGTTGGAAGCCCGTCCGGGAACGACACGTCGAGCCAGGCGATTGGCGGCACGCTCAGGCCGTGGGCGGAAAACCCGGCGTCGATTGCGTTGTAGTGGGGCGAGCCGTTGTCGAGATCGCCGTCATCATCGTCGAGCACGATGAAGTCGACCGCGATCGCATCGTCGATGGCGGTTCCGGTATGCAGCAGGATGCTGTTGATCGTGAGTTGGCGAATCAGCAGGTCTGACTCCAGTGGAAACTCGGCATTGAGCGCGAGCCATGTGTCCCAGACGCAGCCCGAGAGCAATTGGCCGCATGCGTGGATCTCGCTTCCACAAGTGCTGCAGCCAGACTCCTGAAACTGGCAGGCGTTGGCGGCCGTTCGGATGCCGCTTACGCAGTTGCCCTGAAAGAATCCCGCTCCCATGATCGGATCGGCGGTCATGATGAGCGCGATGCAGTCGGCCATGCCCTCGCCGTACTCGCCCTGGCCTGATCCAGCCTCGGCGATGAGGTGGTGCCCGTACTCGTGGTACACGACGTCGCCGAAGGCAGTGTTGTTGCAGCCTCCGCCGGACTGGTAGAAGTTGATCGACGAGTAGTCGTAGTAGGCGTTGCACGTGTCGGCGAGGTTGACGTTGACGGGAAAGCCTGTCTGGGTGCCGATGGTTGGGTAGTCGGGATTGATCGACAGGATGAACGACCGTACGTCGTTGGCGTCGCGGTAGGTGACCGCCTGTGACATCTCGAGTTCAACGAGTTCGTCGTTGTGCATGAATGCGATGTCGTCGCCATCCTGTGCGACGAGCGAGAGTTGTTCGTCGGCGCCCACTTCGTTGTTGACGTCGAACCAGAGTCCACGCAGTTCTGACAGGACGATGGAGTCAATGCCGCCCGGTCCGGAGAACATGCCTTCGGCATCGGTCGTCGTGACGTTGCCGTCTATGGAGACGTAGGCCCACGGCAGTCTGGCGGTTGTGCTGGGGTCGCACTCCCAGGCGCTCCACCCGTCATTGACGCGTGCTTCGACAACGCCGGTGATGTCACCGAAGGCGGTTGCGGCCACCAGAGAGGCGCCGCAATGAAGAATCATGTTCTCATCGTGCAGCACGGTTCCGTCGGCGGCGTCCACGACAAGGCGTCGCTTGGCGTAGTCGTCACTGCCGGCGGTTCCACGCGCGGCGACGACTTCGACCGCCGTCCTGGGGGCATGCCCGGGGCTGGCGTAGACGACGGTTTGGGGGCCGCCAGCAGCGCGAGCGAGCGGGCCAAGGACGGCGTGGACCGCTGCCTCCGCACGGGCGTGCGCGACATCGGGTGCGGTGCGAGTCGGTCGCCAGTCACCGATCTCGCGTGTGTCCGCCGATGCCATGACGACCGTCGCGGGCGCAGTGTTCGTGGCGAGGATCGTGACACTCGCGCCGAATACAGGAACGCCTTCGACGACCTGCGAGTACCGGAAGCGGCGGAATCTGGGCTGGCCGGTCTGGACGTCGTGCATCAGCCCGATGCCGGCGGAGTCCTGCTGTAGCGACAACTCCGAAGGAGTCAGGCCCCAGACATCGGCGTGCCGCGTGAGGAAGTCCTCGGCGGCGACAGTGGGGGTGCGTCCGCGCGAGAGGGGCTTGCCATAGATCCGATTGATCGTGCCATGGTCGCCGGCGTGCGTGCGGACGCCGGGTATCTCCGCCTGCAATTGGGCCAGTGCGGCGTGTGGCGAGGATGCAGAGATCGCAAGGAGCGTGGCAAAGGTCGTGAGCATGGCGGTCCTCTCTCGAAGCGGCGTGAAGGCTGCGTCACCCCCAATCTACGGCACCGGACCGGACCGTCCTCCCTGAAATGTCAGGGATTCAGCGGGCCAAGCCCCAGTGCGTGCGCCGCATGCCAGAGGGCGTGCCGGTGGTCGGCGCCCGGCTCTGTGGGGCGGGGTTCGAGCCGCGGCGGGTTCTCCCGAGCGGCCGGGATGGCCTCCACTCCGGGGCCAACGGTCGTGATGGTCCCGTCCGCCAGAATCAGGACCGGCGCCTTGGCGTCCAGGCCGCCCTCGGGCACTGGAGACTGAAAGAGCCGCCCCGTGGAGAGGTAGTACGCGGACGGGTCGCCATGCTTGTACCGCTTGGTGAGCGTCTTGACGCGGCCGGCCGCCGTGGTGTCCGGGTGCATCGCTGTCCAACGCTCCCATGTGGTGAACACGCCGGGAATCGTCGTGAGCACGGCTGGCTCACCTGTGATCGACCGACCAAGCAGTTGCGAGTACAACTGCTCGCCGCCTGTTTCCCCATCCATTCGGCGTGGATAGATGGTCAGGTTGCCGCCAGCGACCAGACCGCTGGCGCCGAACATTCGCTCGGCGCCTTTCAGCCGGCGGTCGAACACCCGTGGCGATGCGGATGGCCAGTGCCAGGTAACCAGAATCGGTGCGCCGCCGAGTTCATCGTGCACGAGTTCGTGAACGTGCAGCATCGAGACGGGATAGGCGCGGCTCTCGTCGCCGACTGTGACGCCGATGACGGCGTCGGCCGGCAGGAGGAATTTCTCTCGCGTCTTGGCGGTTCGGCGAACGTCATCAATTGACACGACCGAAGGAGGCGCGTCAAGCACGGGGACCATGTCGCGGTACAGCATCGCTGGCTCAAGCACAGCGGTGTCCGGCAGACGTAGATTCGACAGGTCGAAGTCGTAGGACTCGACGTGCTCGCCGTCGCCCGGTGGCCGCTCAGTCATGCGAAGGATTGCGGGCGCCAGGGCCCAGGTTGTGACGCCGACAAACGCCGCGGCCGCGAGCACCAGAACCCAGCCTCCCTCGACCAGAAACCGAAACAGCCGACTGGGCGTCTGCTGGCTCATGGCGCGAGCTCAACGACGATCGCGTGTACTTGGGGGACGCGGTCAAGCACCATCGCGATGAGCAGGACTGGCAGATACAACAGGCTGGCGAGAAAGGCGTCACGCGCCGTCGGCCGCGAGCGGTGCTTGTAGAACATCATGGCCTTCCACGCGAACCACACGCCGATCAGCACGGCGGCGAATCCATACAGGGCCCCTGCGAGGTGCATGGTGACAGCGAGGAGTGACAACGGGATGAGCAGGAGTGTGGAAATGAGGTTCGCTTCGCATACCGCGTTTTCGCCGCCCCGAACCGAGGGAAGCATTCTGAAGCCGGCGAGCTCGTATTGCTCCCGGTACAGCCAGGCGAGTGCCAGGAAGTGCGGGAGCTGCCAGACGAAGAGCAGCCCGCCGAGCACCCACGCGCCGCTCGAGAGTTGATTGGTGACGGCGACCCACCCGATGAGCGGAGGGATGCCACCAACGACCGCTCCAACGAGTGTGTTGAAGGTCGTCACGGGTTTGAGCGGTGTGTAGGCGAGCACATAAAGCAGCAGCGTCAACAGTGCCAGACCGGCGGCAAAGAGATTCACCAGCATGGCCAGCAGGAAGACGCCTGCGTACCCAAGGAGGACAGCCACGATCCACCCGTGCACCGGGCTCAGGGCGCCGCTGGGAATGGGTCGCTTCTTGGTGCGGTGCATGAGGGCATCACGCCGGGTTTCAACGACCTGATTGATGGCGTTGGCGGCCGATGCGCAGGCGAGCGTTCCAAGCACCGTCCAGAGCAGGTTGAGCCAGTCGATGGCGGGCCCGCTGGCCATGATGCAGCCAACTCCGGACGTGACGACGACCAGCAGGCTGAGCCGCAGCTTGACGAGGTCGGCGTACAGGCGGAACAGCCCGGGCGTCGGCTCCGCGGGGGTTGCCGGGGATTGGGTAATGGTGTCGCTCATGCGGGGTTCAACTCGCGGGCACGGCCGCGTGGGGGACCTAGTATACGCCTCCCTCGCGGCGGGTCCGCGGCGGTGCAGGAGGTGAACGGGATGAACCAGCAGGCAGTCATGACTGACTCACGCAGCGGGGCGGAAACACTGGCGGGGCCGTGCCGGATTCTCGCTGCCGGATTTGGCGCCACGACGCTCATGTGGCTGGCGAGCTATCTGGCGATTCTCGTGCCTGGCGTGTTGGTGGGAGAAGTGCTGTTCGGGCTGGCCATTCTGTCGCTGATCGGCGGAGGCGTGGTCGCGGGCCGGCAGGATGACGGCATGGCAGGGGACTCCGGCAGCGTTGGTCGGGGCGTGCTGGTTGGTGTGGTGTCCGCGTGTCTGAATCTGCTTCTTGTCGCGAGCCTTCTGAAGAGTGACATCGCCGGCGGGGGCGGATGGGTGATTGGGATTCTGATCGGATGCGTTGTGGCCGGGGGCGTCGGGGGCGCCATTGGGGCGGCGATCTCGCCCTGGCGCACCGGTGGGAACTGGCTGAGTGTGTTCTGCTGGGTCACTGCCGCGTTGACACTGTTCATGATCGTGACCGGCGGCATCGTGACCGGGTTTCAGGCGGGGCTTGCCGTTCCGGATTGGCCCAACTCATACGGCCACAACATGCTTCTGTATCCGCTTTCGGAAATGGTGGCCGATCTCAATGCAGGCGTGTTCTATGAGCATGCGCACCGGCTGACTGGCATGTTTGTCGGGTTGACGGCGATTCCGTTCTGCGTCGTGCTCTGGACAGGATCAGTGCAGCGGTGGGTCGCAGTGCTCGGGACCATCGTGCTGACGCTGGTTGTGCTGCAGGGTGTGCTCGGTGGGCTTCGCGTGACTGGCTGGTTCACGATGAGTCAGGACACGGCGGATCTCGCGCCCAGCACAATGCTCGCCGTAGTGCACGGGGTTCTGGCGCAGCTCATTCTGGCCATGATGGCCGTCGCGGCTGCCGCGACGAGCACGCCCTGGCGACGGGGACCAGCGGAGCTGGGAGATGGCCGGGTGTCGGTGGACCGGCGGCTCGCAGTCATCCTGGTGGTGTGCTTGGTGCTGCAATTGGTGCTTGGCGCTGCGTACAGGCACATGATCACGGCTGGTGGAGTGGATGCGAAGGGGGCCTCGCATGCGCTCATGGCCCATGTCGGCATGGCCGTCCTGGTCACGATTCTGGCGATCTTTGTTGGCCTTCGCGGCGTGGTTGTGCCGGGGCGAGACCAGATCTTCAAGTGGCTTGGCCGGTGTGTGCTGGTGACGGTTGGTCTGCAGGTGCTGCTTGGGATCGGTGGTCTCGCTGCGGTACTGGTCCGGCCCGAGTTGGGGGCGACAGCGGATGTGCCGGTCGTCGAGGTGCTGGTGACCAGCGCGCATCAGGCAAATGGGGCGGTACTTCTGGCCGCAAGTGTGGTGATGATGGTCTGGTACTGGCGCGTCTCGGAGGACTGAGGCGTGGGCGAAGGACCGATCGAACTGGAGCCGCTCGGGACGCCGGAGCCACCACCCCTGCCTGGTTGCGTTCGGGTCGACGACACGGCGGACGATGCGGTTGATGCACTGCTGTCCGACCTGTTGGCGTACGCACTTGAAGCCGTAGAGTCGAGGCAGCGATTTGATCTGGCGGTTCCAGTTGACCGATCGTTGGGGACGTTGTGGATGCGTTGCATGCTGGACCCCGACCTTCGGCCGTTTCCCTGGGCTCAGACGCACGTGTGGATTCCGGGCGATGTTGACCGGGTATGGCTGCACGAGTCGCTGGTGTCGCCGGCGGGTATCCCGCCTGGTCAGGTGCGGAGCGGACCGGTGGACGCAGCGGTGTGTCGGCGGCTCGATTGCGTGGTGGCCGACGCCTCGAAGGCGGCCCGCGTCATCGCCGGCGATCCGGCCGTCCAGCGGGCGAGTCGCCTGCTCTTTCTGACGGAAGCCAAGGCAGTCGCCCCCGTGCTCGCGGAGGCCCAGGCCAACCCAGCCCCCTGGCAGGAAGCCGCCCCGCGCCTCCACTGGTACCTCTAACGACCGCCGGTCACTTTATCTCCTTGCCCTGCAACGACTTGGCGTTTCGGCGATCTTTTAAGTTCCTGTCGCACAACGAGATAAAGTGACCGGCGGTCACTTCGCTGGGCCCGGTCGTGCGTCTCGGGCGGTCTCAAGTGGCCTCGCAACATGTTGTCAATTCGGGACTTGCGAAAGCGGATGCCAGCCCGTGGCCCGCACTGAAGCGCCGAAACCAGCGACCGCCGGTCACTTTATGTGCTTGTCACACAACGACTTGGCGTTTCAATGGCGTTTTAAGTTCTTGGGGCGCAAGGAGATAAAGTGACCGGCGGTCAGGGGGCGAGGTATTCCTCGAGGAGGATGGCGGCGGCGTGGGCGTCGGTGCCCTGGGGCGGCGTCTGGCCACGGGTGCGGTGCTCCGCCTCGAAGCTGGTCAGCCGCTCGTCCTGATAGTGGACCGGCAGGGCCGTCGCCACAGCCACCGTGTCGCCGAAGGCCCGCGTCGCGGCGGCACGCGGGCCCTCCGTGCCGTCCATGTTGAGGGGAAGTCCAAGAACGATCGTCTGGGCGCCGTGCTCTACCGCAGCGGCCGCGATCGCGGCGGTCAATCGCTCGCCGATCGGGATGTGCAGCGTCGTGACCGGAAACACCGAGCCCGTCTCGCTGTCACCGGTCGCAAGGCCCGTTCGCTTGTCTCCAAGATCAACCGCCAGCAGCCGCATCGGTCACCGCCAGTCCTCATCCAGCAGTCCGTGCAGCTTCTTGACGTCCTGCACTCGCTCCGCAGGGCACACCAGCGTCGCCCTTGGCGTGTGAACGATGACGAGGTCCTCGCAGCCGATCGTCGCAATGAGGTGCGATGCATCCTCGCTCACGCTGACGACACCCCGCGAGTCCATGTGCTCCGCAGGCCCGAACGACCGGTTGCCTTTCGAATCGGGGTCGATCGTCTCGCCGGCCGCGGTCCAACTGCCCACATCGAGCCACTGGACATCCATCGGGACGGTGCACACCTCGATCTGCTCGTCCTGCGACGCCGGCTCCATGATGGCGTAGTCGACACTGATCTTTGGAAGCGTGGGATACACCCGCTCAAGCACACTGGCTCGCTCCGCCGTGTTCCAGGCCGCGGCGATCTCCCGCATGCCCGCCGCCGACTCCGGCACGAACCGCTCCAGTGCCTCCAGAAATCCGCCGGCCGAGAAGATGAACATGCCGGAGTTCCACTTGAACCGACCGGACTCCAGATACCCGCGGGCCGTGGCTTCATCCGGCTTCTCGACGAATCGAACCGTACGCCGCGCCGGGGCGTGACCGTCGATTGCGTCGCCAAGTTCCACGTAGCCGAAGCCTGTCGCGGGAAACGTCGGCTCGACCCGCGAAGTGTCCGACGCCTACTCGCTCATCCGCCGCCTCTTT
>CAZMPA010000071.1:0-10421 GCA_964567915.1 uncultured Isosphaeraceae bacterium
CCCCCCCCCCCCCCCCCCCCCCCCCCCCCCCCCCCCCCCCCCCCCCCCCGCATCGAGTCGGTGCCTGACGCCAGCGAAGCCCCGCGGGGGGGCTCGCGTTCGGGCCAGGGGAATTCTGGAGGATTCAAAGATGACAACGCGTACATTGATGCCCGCGTCGCGCCGACTTGCTGGGGCAGGCTTGGTGCTGTTCCTTGTGGCCCTCAACCAAGGGCGTGATGCGAATGCGGCCGATTGCGGTGAGGATCTCGCTGTGCTTCAGCAACTTCGCAAGCACTTTGCAGATCACAGGGCGCTCGATGCGTCCTTTGCGGTCGACCATCACATGGATGAGGCGTCGGGCGGTGGTGACGTGCAGCAACGCCTCTGGACCGACGCAGACATGGTGGCCGATCTGCTGAAACTGCTCCTCCCTCGCATTCCGGATGATGGGCCGTTGCCTGCTGGCACGCCGCATGTGGATGCCGCGGAGGCCTTTCTGGCGAGCCTTCCGCCTGCCGAATCGCTCAACCGGTACACCGCCGCCTATGTCAAGGCCTACCTGGGCCGCGTGGCTGCCTACCGATCCCGTCTCAGTCAAGAAAGTCCTTTGCCTTGAGGCGGGCGGGGACGTATTCCTCGGTTACGTAGGAGATGTCCTTCGTGATGAGCGACTCGACTTCCATCTTGAAGCCGTTGCCAAGGAGCTTCTTGATCTCCCGCTGCCACGGCCGCTTGTCCTTGAACCATGGGTACTCCGCGATCTGCCTGGCCCGCGTGATGTCCCGGTCGTTCAGCGCGATGCGGACGTCTGGGGAAAGCTCGCATCGGTCGTAGTCTTCGGCGCGAATGCCCATGAACTTGGCGTCGGGAATCGCCATGCGCTCACTCTCAAAGGCGAGATTGATTGAGCCCTGCTTGATGACGCTGTAGATGTAGTGCCCCCATGGATCGCAATCGAGCAGGCAGTAGATGGGAAGGCCAAGTTCCTTGTTGAGCCGGTGCAGCAGTCTCCGGACGCCGCGTGGCGGCTGGCCCGACCCCTCCGTCAGGATGCAGTTGTGGGTTTCCCAGAATCGGTCCTCGTTGAAGCGGCTCCAGACCGTGTCCTTCTCCACGTGCAGCACGAACTTCGCGTCGCACTTCTTGAACTGGATGACGCTCGGCTCACAGATGCTCGGGATCGCATAGCCGCCGGTGCCCATGCGTCGGCAGTCGATCTCATCGCCGTTGTCCTCGATCGTGATGTTGCCGACCATCGTGCCGCGTTTTTTGGCAAAGACATGAAGCTCTTCACGCAGCCCACCGAGTGATACTTCGAGATCCTCCAGCACCGTGTCGGACTCGCTCTGGTCGTTGAACGTCTTCTCTTTGGTGCCCTCGATCGTGTGCAGGGACATGTAGTACATGCCACGAAGGCTGAGCGTCTTCTCGGCCTTGATGAGTTCTCGGCTGCCCTTTGCAAGCAGCAGCGTCTGCATGAATTTGCGAGCCTGGCCAACGTTGAAGAGGCTGCGTGTCTGAGTCGAGTCGCCCATCTCAAGGATGCGCTTTTGCTTGTTCCAGTTCATGTTGGTGACAGTGCGAAGCGGTATCTCAACGCTGGGCTCGCGTCCCTTGAGCCCGTCTCGCGCCACGCCGTCGGCCAGCAATTCGATGGCGCGTGTCGTGACCTTGTCTCGCTCCTTTGAGACGGCAGCGCCACGCTTCGTCGGCGACTTCTTGCGAGTCGAGGTCTTCTTTGATGCCTTCTTTGCGGCGGGCTTCTTGCGAGTCGTCTTCTTGGCCATTATCGCTTCGCCTTCTTCGTCGATCGGGTCGCCTTCTTCCGAGTCTTCTTCCGGCGACCCTTCATCGTCACGCCTCCGAAGAGATCCTCGTCATCCTGCAGATGCTCGCCGCCGGTCTGAAGATCCTCGACGATGATGACGTCATCGTCCTTGGCGAGACGGCCACCGTCGTCGACCACCTTGCCCTCATCGTCAAGCATCTGGTCAGCTTCGGCGGTCTTTCTGGCCGCTTGCTTCTCGAGCGCCTCGTAGAGCTTCCCGGCGTCCACTCCGGTGATGGCGTTGCAGGCTTGAGCAATCTCGCCAATGTACCGCTCAAAGATGCTGCGGCGTTCCGACTCCTTCTTCATCCGCTGACGGCGGCGGAGGTACGTGCCGAGCTTTCGACCACACTCCTGCAGGGCGAGACGCATCTCCTTACGAATCTCGTCGTAGTCGGCGATTGCCTCCTTTGACTCACTCGTGAACGGAACCCAGACGCTCGCCATGTGAATCATGATGACCATCGGGCCGACGGGCAGCGCGCCGCGTGGCTGCTGCAGGCTGTAGTTCTTCCAGCCCGTCTCGACGACGGCCTTGAAGGAACTGCACGCGCTCTGCTGATAGAGCAGGGGGACGCGGTTGGCGAACCGGAGGATGCGGGCGGACTCCTCGGTCTTGAGTTCGCCGCCGTAGGCAATTGCGACTTCCATCTGGAAGGGATTGCCTCGGTAGACGGCGGGGGGGCGCGTGGCCGCGGCGAAAAACTCGGCCTTGACTTCCTTGAGCAGCCCGGCGAGCAGCGCCTTTGAGCCGATCGGCACCAGGCAGTCGGTCGGTGGCGACGTGATGCGCGTGTCCTGAATCGATTTGTAGAGCTTCTCGGCTTCGGCGTGGCCGACGTTCTTGACCCATGTTCGGGCCGTCATGCCGGCGGCCTCTGCGAGTTGCTTTGCTTTCTGCTGGCCGACCCTGCAAAAATCCTTCTGGAGGAAGCCGCCGAGTTGGCGGGTCTCGGTTCGCTCGAGCATCTGGATGAGCGTGCCGAGCTCGATGCCCTTCGGGTGGGGCTTGATCTCCTTGGCTTCTTCCGGCAGTTCCTGCATGGCCCGCGGGAACTCAATCGTCTCGTTGGTGGGCGTGACGTACGTGATCGCCGCGTGCGGGTTGGCGATCGCCGTTTGTTCGAGATACTCGTCGACGCTCTGGCGGCCCTTCTGGTACTTGCCTTCGAGTTCAATGGCGACGATGGTGCCGCGGCCTTCCGGGAAGAGCTTGTCGTCTTCAGGGTGTTCGGTGTCGCTGACGACCTCGGCCTTGTTCTTGGAGGTGTCGATCTTCAGGACGACTTCGTGTGATGGCTTTTTCGGGCCGGTTTTGGAGATGATCTTGACGGGCTTGCCGGTCGTCATGAGCCCATACATTCCTGCCGCCGAGATGCCGATGCCCTGCTGGCCCCGGCTCATCTTCATTCGGTGGAACTTGGACCCGTAGAGCAGCTTGCCGAAGATGTTCTCGATCTGCTTGCGGACGATGCCGGGACCGTTGTCCTGGACCGTGATCTTGAAGCGGGTTTCCTCGAGCTGCAGCAGCTGAATCTTGAGCGCGGGCAGGATGCCCGCTTCCTCACACGCATCGAGGGCGTTGTCGACGGCTTCCTTGACCGTCGTGAGCATCGCCTTGCGGGGGTTGTCAAAGCCAAGGAGGTGCCGATTCTTGGCGAAGAATTCGCTGACCGAGATCTCTCGCTGGCTGGCCGCCATCGACTCGGCGGTGGCTTTCTTTCGGGGCTTCTTCTTCGTGGCCACGGGCACCTGGGGCTCCATCCCTGCGGGGTCGGCTGAGGATCCGTCCTCGGGCGTACGGTAGCACGGCGGGCATACGCGCGTCCGTCCCCCCTGGAGGGGGGAGTGGTTGCCAGCATCGCGCACCCCCTCAGCCGCTGCGCGGCAGTTCCCTCGCAGGCGGGGGAGCGGAAGCGGACGCATCAGGCGGCCGCCCCGTTACAATTCCCCGCTTCCCACAGGAGCAACCAACCAATGGAAACCACCCTCATCATCCTCAAGCCGGACGCCGTGCAGCGGGGCCTCATGGGTCGCATCATCAGCCGCTTTGAGGACAAGGGCATTCAGGTCGTCGGGGCCAAGTTCATGCAGATCTCGGGCAACTTGGCGGCCAAACACTACGAGTCGCACCAGGGCAAGCCCTTCTACGACGGCCTGGTCGCATTCATGACCAGCTCGCCTGTCCTTGTGCTGGGGCTGCGAGGTGTGGGCGCCATCGCGATCTGCCGAAAGATGATGGGCGCGACGTTCGGCAGCAACGCCGAGCCAGGCACCATTCGCGGCGACTTCGGCGTCTCCAACAGCTTCAACCTCATCCACGGCTCGGACAGCCCGGAGGCCGCCGAACGTGAATTGGGTCTGTTCTTCGGCGAGGGCGACGTGCTGGACTGGAATCGGGCCGGCGAAGGCTGGATCTACGACCTGAGCGGCGACGAGCCCGAGTGAGCCCCGGCGGGCAGGGAGCCCGCATAACCGGTCCCTGGCGGCCCGGCGAATCCGAAACTGCCTGCAAGCAACGCCCAATACGTGCGTTGGAGACGTTGCATGCAGATGGCCGAGGCAAAGGTAGGGAATTCCGCGGGTCGGCCGCTGGAAAGAACGCATCTGAAAATGTGGCGAACCCCCCTCTACGACAGGGCGTAGGGGTCTCGTCAGGGGTCTGTGCGCCGGGACCGCATGGGTCGAGAAGGAAGGGTCCCGTGGAGTTGATCATGGCACGACGTGCGGCAGGCAATCCGGGTTCGAGAAACAACCCGACAAACGGTGAATCAACCACCGATCTGACCATCGCCGAGATTCTGGCGACGCCTGTGGACCACGTGGACTCGCCTGAGTTCACCCGGCCAGGGGCTGAACGCCGCATTTTCGACGACGCTCCCGAGGTTCGCCGGGCCGATGTTGGCTGGTATCGCCCGCTCATGGACCCCAACGGCACCTCGACCAGGACGCCCACGAAACACCGCGACTCCGTCGTGCTCACTGCCGCCGAAGAGAAGATCATCTTCCTCCAGTACAACTATGCGCGTTTCCGGGTCCGCCGGGTCCAGGACACGATCAAGACCGATCGGCCTGGCATCCGGCAGCGGACCGAACTGCTGCGGTGGTACGCCATCGCACAGCAGCTTCGGCACAGCATCGCGGAGGTGAATCTGGCTCTTGTTCTGGCCATGTCCAAGCGCATTCGAATGGGCGACATGGAGTTCGGCGACCTCATCAGCGAGGGCAATATGGCCCTGCTTCGCTCCATCGACAAGTTCGACATTGGTCGAGGGTTCAAGTTCTCGACCTATGCCTGCCGCGCGATTCTCAAAGGCTTCTCCCGGCACGGCGGCAAGCACCTGCGATACAAGCAGCGGTTTGGGGCCACCTACGACCCCGAGTTCGAGCGGTCGAACTATCCCGACGAGCGGCGTGTCGCGGATCTCCGCGAGAGCGCTGAAGAGGTCAAGCAGTTCGTGCTCGAGAATCAGGCAGACCTCACCGACGTCGAGCGTGAGGTCCTTCATCATCGCTTCCGGATCGGGCCCGGGGACGCGGCCGGGCTTCGGCACGAGCGGCCCAGAACGCTCGCGCAGGTCGGCCGTATGATCGGGCTGACGAAGGAACGCGTACGCCAGATTCAGAACAAGGCGCTCGGCAAGCTCCGGCTCGCTGTGGAAGAGTCGTCGCTTCCCACCAGAGAGCGGGCCGCATTCGGCCAGAAGTGGCGAGAGTCTGCGGGATGAGTTTGCCGGCCGCCGCGAGGTTCCTCGCCCGTTGAGAGTAAAGTGAGGCGGTGAAGCCGCGCCCCGCCAATTCCGTGCAACTCAATGTGCTTGCGGACCGCCCCCGCGACGGGATCGGTTGGGGGCGTCGATGGTCTCTTCGCCTGTGGGTACTGATCACCGTTCAGGTGGCCATGTTGCTGCACATCCTTGTGTGGTGGATCGGCATGCCCTTGGGCTGGCTGACACTCTCGCCGGTTGAACCCTCTGAAGCAATCGAGACGGCGTCGGATGGCATCGTCAACGCCGGGGCGATCTTCTTTGCGGCGGCGCTTGTGTCAACAGCCCTGCTCGGCCGCTGGTTCTGTGGCTGGGGGTGCCATGTTGTGCTGCTACAGGATTGGTGCCTACGGCTCCTTCGCAAAGGCGGTATTCGGCCTCGCGCCTTTCGAAGCCGGCTCTTGTACGTGGCTCCCTTTGCGCTGGCCGTATACATGTTCATTGGGCCACTCTTCTATCGCTTCGTGTGGGCCCCCTGGTGGGAGCAGCGAGCACTTGAGTGGCCGGGATTTCACTTTGAGATCCTGACACGGGACTTGTGGGCGAGCATGCCCGGCGTTGCAGTGGGGCTGGTGTTTCTCTTCCTGTGCGGATTCGTCACCGTGTATGTGCTCGGGGCCAAAGGATTCTGCACGTACGCGTGCCCGTATGGAGGTTTCTTCGCTCCGATTGACCGGCTCTCCCTGCGACGGGTCACGGTGAATGACTCTTGCGAAGGCTGCGCCCATTGCACCGCCGCATGCACGTCCAACGTGCGTGTGCATGAGCAGGTTGCCACATGGGGCAAGGTCATCGACGTGGGATGCATGAAGACAACCGACTGCATTGAGGCCTGTCCCAATGACGCCCTGTCGATACAGTGGAGTGTGCCCGCCCTTCTGCCCAGGCGGCGTGAGGGGCGGCCTCGGCCAAAGCGGCGATGGGACATCGGGCTTTCGGGCGACATTGCCCTCGGCATCACGATGCTCGCTTCGTTTTTGGCGTGGCGAGGTGCCTACGGCGTGGTCCCCATGCTCATGTCGCTTGGCGTGGCGTCTGTCGTGACCTGGTTGTGCTGGAAGTCCTGGCGTGTCCTGCGAGACAAGAACGTCTCCTTCCACCGGTTTCAGCTCAAGCGGTCCGGCATTCCAACAGGTGCCGGTGTGATCTTTCTGCTTATCTCGTCGGCGGCGGTGTTGGCAACGATGCAGGCTGGCGCGTCACGCTATGCGGGCATGCAGGCAAACGTGTGGGCCGCCGGCATCAGGTTCGAGATTGCGGCACCTCCGAAGGTGGGCACAAGCATCTACACGAGCGAAGAAGAGGCGCGGGCTGCCGCCGCCATCGAGTGGTACCGGCTTGCTGGTCCCGTCTGGCAGGGAGGCGTAGGGCTCGGCGTGGATCCAAACCACTTGCTGGCCGAAGCGAGGCTGCGCGCGGGGATGGGCGAGCTTGACGAGGCAGCAGAGTTGCTTGATGAAGTGGCCCGCACGTCCAAACCAAACCAACAAGTTGAGATCGAGCGTCTCATGGTGGCCGCTTCACGATCGGGGTGGCCCGAGGTGCAGGCGGCCGCTGCGGCGATCATCGAAACGCACCCACGTTGGGGACGGTTCCGGCGTGCGTGCGTGGAGTTGGCCTTGATGCGCGGCGATCTGCCTGCGGCGATCGCGATGGCGGGCGAGCCCGACCGATGGAAGTTCCAGGCGCTTGCGGAACTGCAGAGCGGCCGCATCAGCGCGGCCATCGCGTCCATGCGAGAGTATCTCGCGCACGCGCCAGGGGATGCACTGGCCTGGGCGACGCTGGCGCAGGTACTGCTTGAGACCGGCGACTTCGCAGGCGCGGATGCTGCGGCTGCGTCGGCGGTATCCAATCGGGACCACTTGGGCAAGGAAGCGACCGCGGATCTCGACCGCGAACTTGCGGCCTTTCGCGCCCGAAAAAGTCAGTTGGTGCGCTGAAGCGCCGCGGCCAACGCGTCCGCGGATTCGGATGCATAGGCCGCTTCACGCGTGAGCCGATCACTCAGCATCCGACTGATGCCGCCAAGCACTTGAATGTGGGACGCCGTATCGCCCGGCGGCGAAAGGACCAGCACCACCAGTTTGACCGGTTTCTGATCAAACGACTGGAAGTCAATCGGCGTCTCGGCCAGCCCAATGGCGAGCACGAGTCGGTCGATGCAATCGCAGCGGCCGTGGGGGACGGCGAGCCCTTCGCCGATGCCGGTCGTTCGCTCCTGCTCTCGGGCCCAGGTCGTTTCGACGGCAGCGTCGACGTCACTGACGAGTCCCTGCGCAGCGAGCAGTTCAATCAGTTCGCGAATCGCGCCGAGCCGGTCGTTGGCGCGGAGCGGAACCCGAATGACGTCGGGGCTGATGAGTGACTCGATCTGCATGGCACCGAACTCCAGTGGCCTTGCTTGGCAGGCGCGAAGCGGGGAAGTGTACTGCCCGCCGTGGCGGGCTGGGGCCCTGGATCAGGCGGAATCCCTGCGATTGTCGGGCTCAACCCGGCGAAGCATGGCAAAGAAGCCTCCGTCCCGCCAAACGGTCGGTGGATCGCCGGGGCCGCCGCGTCCTGGCTCGCGATGCATGGTCTGGACCTCAAGTGGATGCCAGGTCGTCAGCCACTCAATCTGACGCTCGTTCTCTTCCGGATCGATGCTGCAGGTTGCCCAGAGAAGCGTTCCTCCGGGGGCAAGCAGGGCTAATGCGTCGGCTGCGATCTGCCGCTGTAGCGAGATGAGCCTGCCTCGCGTGCCATCGTCCTGCCGGTGCCGCGCTTCGGGCCGCCGGGCGAGCACGCCCGAATTGGAGCAGGGCACGTCGAGCACCAGTAGGTCTGCGCGGCCGGCGTACTGTGTGCACGTGGCCGGGCTCTGCGCTTGTACGTTGGTCGTCCCAGCAGCCAGCTGCTCGAGATCACGCCGCCTCGCCTCGGACGCGTCCGTGGCGACGATGGTGGCGGTGGGGTGCATTGCGGCGAGTTGCCGCGTCTTGGTACCGCGGCCGGCGCACCAGTCGACGACCAGGTCCGGCACGATGGCGGCGGTGGCGCGGCAGGCTGCCGCGGCCGTTGGGTCCTGCACGATGGCGTCGGGGCAAGCTTGCATCACGTCGCCAAGTCGCCCACCGGCGCTCAGTACATGGAAGCCGGGTTCATCGTGCGGAGTTGTGTACTCGTGCTCGTGCAGGCCATGCAGGATGACGGGTGGATGGCACATGGCATGCGCGGCAAGTCTGGCTGCTTCGTCGTCACCATCCGAAGCGCGGACGCGGTTGAGGAAGTACGTGCCGCATCCGGTTTGTGATGCGAGCCGGTCTGGCCAGGTGTCGCCAAATGCGGGCTGGGACATGTGCCAGCCGGAGCCGTCCGCGCAAACCAGATGATCTGCTTGTGACAGATCTGCCCGCTCGAGCCGCTCGCCTCGAATCGCAATGACCTTGCGGAGTATGGCATTGACGACGCCAGCCGCTCGGCGTGCACCGGTTGTATGGCACCATCCAACGGATTCGTCGATGGCGGCGTGGTCGGGGACGCGGTCGAGAAACAGCAATTGCGCCGCGCCGCCCATCATGGCTGCGATGGCGGCGTGGTGCTGGCGGTTCCAGGGTTGCGTGAGCAGTGGCTCAATGATGGCGCGGATCGTCGTCCACCGAACTGTCGCTTCGCGATCAATTGCCTCTGCGAGCCTGGCGTCGCGTGGTTCGAGCCCGGAGACATCCAGCGGGTCCGGAAAGAGCTCGGGAAACCGCCTCGCTTTGGCCTCGAGATGCGGCAGCGCCGCGGCGCGAGCCGGCGATACGCGGCTGCGTCGCTTCGTGGGGTTGTCAGACACCGGCGGTATCGAGCGCTGCTGCCTTCTTCAGCGCTTCGATCTTGTCAGTCCGCTCCCAGGAGAAGCTGCCCGGGACGCCTTCACCGGGCGTGCGGCCGAAGTGGCCATGCGCCGCGGTCGGACTGTAGATCGGCCGGAGCAGGTCCAGCAACGAGATCACCCCAGCCGGCGTCATGTCAAACGTTTGCTCGATCGCGTCCCGGATGGCCGACTCCGGCACGTGCGCCGTGCCCTGGCAGTCGACGTGCACCGAGGTCGGTTTGGCGACGCCGATGGCGTAGGAGAGTTGCACTTCGCAGACGTCGGCCAGCCCTGCGGCGACGATGTTCTTGGCGATGTATCGGGCCATGTACGCGGCGCTGCGGTCGACCTTGCTCGGATCCTTGCCCGAAAAGGCGCCGCCGCCGTGGCGTCCGCGTCCGCCATAGGTGTCGACGAAGATCTTGCGTCCACTCAGGCCGCACTCGCCGAGGGGGCCGCCGCCCACAAACTTCCCGGTCGGGTTGACCAGGATCTGGATATCGTCGTTCCACCAGTCTCCGAGCACCGGCTTGATGATGTGATTGACCGTTTCCGTCGTGAGGTCCGCATGCCGCGTGGTCCACTCGGGTCCGTGTTGGCTGCTCAGTACGACAGTCTTCACCTGCGTGGGCGTCAACCCGTCGTACTCAACGGAGACCTGCGCCTTGGCGTCGGGTCTGAGATGAGGAACGCCACCTTCGACGCGAACGGCCGCGTGTCTGGCCATCAGGCGGTGGCTGAGATCGATCGGAAGGGGCATCAGCGACTCGGTTTCCCGGCAGGCGAATCCGAACATGAGCCCCTGATCGCCGGCGCCCTGTTCGGCGTGCAGACCCCGTCCGGTATCCACGCCCTGCGCGATGTCCGGAGACTGTCTGTCCAGTGTCACCATGACGGCGCACGAGTCGGCGTCGAATCCCATCGTCGAGTCGGTGTACCCAATCCCGCGAATCGTGTCGCGGACGAGGGAGGCGATGTCCACATACCCGTCGCACGTCAC
>CAZMPA010000072.1:0-10367 GCA_964567915.1 uncultured Isosphaeraceae bacterium
CGGCGGGCGCTGCGGTTGCTTCGGTTGCGCTTTGGCTCGGCGAGTGGGGCTTGGAGCAGTTTGTCGTCGGGGCGGTGCGTGCCAGCCCGGTCGGCGGCAGCCTCGGCCTTGTGCCGCTGCTCATGCTGTGGGTCTACGTAATGTGGTTGTGCCTGCTGTATGGCATGGAGATTGCCGTCATTCTGCAGCGGGCACGTAGCCGGTGGAAGTCAGTGCGTGACATCGCCGTGCCATCGTCGCTCGATGTCCGGGACGGGGCCGAAGGCGGCGACGAAGGCCGACTCGACGGAGGGGGCTGAACCGTCCTGGCCCGGTGTACCGAGCGTGGAAAGGAATTCGGCGAGCTGTCGACGCTTGCGGCGGTGGAGCCACGACACGAGTGAGCCGGCCTGATCGTAGAGGACGCCCACGTGCGAGCCTGCGGCGTGGTCGATGGCATCCATCTGTAGCATGTCGGCGAGCGGGATGTGCGTTCCGTCGATGAGCGCTTGATGGAAGCCATCGGCCCGTCTGGCATGATCTCGATCGGGTCCGAAGGGCTTGCGTGGGCGATCGGTCTCGAATGCGACCGAGATGCCTTCGTGCAGCCAGTCGGGCCACCCGTTTCGGCCCGGAAACGCGGTGCCGACGTGGACCAATTGATGCACGGCTTCATGGACGGCGACCTCGGTTCGCCGGGCCGCCTCTTCGCTGGCCAGCTGCGATCGAGCGTCGTCGATCTGCCTCTGGGCTTCGTCGACGCGATCGGGCGGGGCGCCGGCCTCGTCTGCGGCGTCAATCTCGGCCTGCGCCTCGGCAATTGACCGGGCGGCCGCTCCCATATGCGTGCTCGCGGCGGGATCGAACCAGACGACCCAGTCGAAACGGGGACTGAAGTAGCCGCTGACCAGATTGGCGGTGTCGCCGAGGCCTTCGGTCCGTTGGGCGAAGTCCGCGAAGTCCTCCTGCGTCGGGAGCACAATGCAGAGCAGCCGCTCGTCCGGTCGCGGGCGTGGCGCACCAATTGTCCTGCACCATCTGTCGTACTGTCGCCGCGTCTCTTCGAGCGTTGACTCCGCCTGGCGGATCATGTCGCGGTCGGTCAACGACAGAATGGCGTAGCGTTTGGTCCTGTGCAGCCGAGCATCCGGGAGCAGTTGACGGGCGAGTGTCAGGCTCTCCTGGCCAGTCGCCTCAACTGGGAGGTCCACGGCGGTGATGCTGGCCAGGAGCAGGGTGATCAGGGGCATGCCTGCAGTATCGTCCCTCCGCCCGAATGAATCCACTGTCGCTACCATGAAGGGCCTCATGGGACTCGAATCAGCACTTCCAGTAGACGGATTCCTCACGACCTCCTTGAGCCGCCTGGTCAACTGGGCTCGGCGAAGCGCCGTGTGGCCGATGCCGTTTGCGACGGCATGCTGCGGCATTGAGTTGATGGCGACGGCATCAAGCCGGTATGACCTTGCCCGCTTCGGGGCCGAGGTCTTTCGGTTCAGCCCGCGTCAGGCCGACCTGTTGATCGTCGCGGGCCGCGTGCCGGTCAAGATTATGCCGGTGCTCCAGCGGATCTATGTGCAGATGTGCGAGCCCAAGTGGGTGATCTCCATGGGCGCCTGCGCATCGACCGGGGGCGTCTTCGACACCTACTCGGTCGTGCAGGGCATCGACCAGTACATCCCGGTTGACGTGTATGTGCCGGGCTGCCCACCGAGGCCGGAGATGCTGATGGAGGGCATCATGGCCATTCAGCGCATCATCGACCAGGACGGCATTCCCCGCGACGGCGCGGGTTCACGGGTCCCGCTGCAACTGGACCTTGAGCCGAATTGGCAGCCTCGCCCGCAACCCGTGGACGTCACGATCGGCGCGACCTGAATCCGGTCCGCATGCCCCGAATCAGTTTCTTCAGTGCTTGAAGTGCCTCGTGCCAGTCAGCAGGCACGTGACACCGCGCTGATTGCAGATGGCAAACGTGTCGTCGTCTCGCTTGGATCCACCGGGATGGATGATGCATGTGACGCCCGCTTCGATGAGCAGTTCAGGGCCGTCGGCAAACGGGAAAAACGCATCTGACGCGGCGACGGCGGGCTGGCCGCCCTTGATCGCGTCGCCCGCCTTCTCGACAGCGAGTCTTGCAGCGGTCAGCCGATCGACCTGGCCAGCGCCCAGTCCCAGAATTCTGCCACCGCTCGCAATTGTGACGGCGTTCGAGCCGGCGTGCTTGGCCGCGACCAGCGCGATGATGGCGCTCTCTCGAAGCGTGTCGTCTGGAGCGGGACCTGCGGCGTGCGTCCAACGCTCAAAGCGGATGGGCTCGATGTCTGGCGTCTGGACGAGCAATCCGCCGGGAATCGATTTCATTTCGATCGAACTGGTCGGTGGCGCGGCCATATCCGGTGTGGCGACCAGACGGATGTTCTTCCATCGCTCGCTGAGGGCCGCAGCGGCCTCTGGCTCAATTGATGGCGCCACGATGACTTCGACAAAGCGTTTGCCCTCGCAGATCACCGCCGCAAGGTCCGCGTCCACAGCCGCAGAGACACCGACAATGCCGCCGAACGCGGCCAGGGGATCGCCAGCCCACGCGGCTTCAAATGCCTCCCGGGCCGAACTTGCGAGTGCTGCCCCGCATGGATTGGCATGCTTGATAACGACAGCGGCGGTCTGGCCGATCCCGGCCCGCACGAGGTCGCGGCAGCATCGCCATGCGGCGGCCGCGTCATTGAGGTTGTTGTAACTGAGGGGCTTGCCGTCGATCGTCTCGGCGCTGGCAATGCCCGCTTCGCCCGTTCCGGGTAGCACGTAGAGCGCCGCCTGCTGGTGCGGATTCTCGCCGTAGCGAAGGGGGGTCGAGCGGGTTGCCGACACGTGCAGCCGTGGCGGCAACGCGTCGTCGGTCGAGCGGGCCAGCCAGTTGGAGATCGCGGCGTCGTAGCCGGCCGTGCGAGCAAATGCGGCGGCGGCCAGTTTCTGCCGAAGGTGCAGGGTGGTGCAGCCCTCGTTGGCCCGCATGTCTTATTTGAGATTGTCGTATTGCGATGGGCTGGTCACCGTCGCGACAAAGTCGTGGTTTTTTGATGCCGAGCGAAGCAAGGCGGGTCCGCCGATATCGATCTGCTCGATCGCCTCGGAGTCAGTCGTGGCCGGGTCTGCGACCGTCCGCTCGAACGGGTAGAGGTTGATGCAGACCAGATCGATTGGCTCGATGTCGTGCGTTTGCATTGCCTCGACGTGACTGTCGACATCTCGCCTGCCGAGCACGCCACCATGGATCCTGGGGTGCAGCGTCTTGACCCGGCCGTCCATCATCTCAGGGAAGCCCGTGACGTCCTCGACCGCAGTTGTGGGAATGTTCGCAGCCGAAAGTGCAGCGGCCGTGCCGCCGGTCGAGATGATCTCGACGCCAGTTTCATGCAGATGCCAGGCGAGGGACACGATGTCGGATTTGTCACTGACCGAGATGAGCGCTCGGCGTACGGGAACGAGGTCCGGCATCCGCTCAGTTGCTCCCGGTCATCGTGAGGCACTCGAGTTCGGAGTTGCCGCCAATCAGAACGATGAGCGTCCCGTTGGTCGCAAAGTGAGAGACTCGATTGAGTGGCTTGGTCGCGTCCACGGAGCCGGTCCGAGCTGACACGGTCTGCAGCGTCCTGGAGGCCTCGTCCCATGCGATGAGGAGGTCGTCCGTGGTACCGATGACCGACCCAGAAACGCCTTTGGCCGTCCAGACGTCGATGCCTTCAGGGGCATTGGCAGGCATCGCCTGCATCTTGATCAGGCCAGTGCCAGGAACCTGTTGGTAGACATCTCCGCCCATCATGGTGGGACCGTCCTTCAGCGGACTATCAAACATTCTGGACCAGCGAACACGGCCGTCCGATGCATTGAGCATACGGAGGTGCTGGTCGGTGCTCGCGACGGCGACCAGTTGGCTTGAGGTGGCCGGCTTGCCGGATGCGCCGTCGAGCAGTTCGATATGCCAACGAAGCGAGCCGGTGTTGGCGTCCAGCGCCGCAAGATTGCCACTTCGGGAACTGGCGATGACCAGGTCGCCTGCAATCACTGGAGGGGCGGCGATGCGGCGGCCGATCCGGTGGGCCTGCGCGAAGACGCCGATCTGCCACGCTTGCCAGACGACTTCGCCGGAGAGCCCGCCGTAGATGTACTTGTCCTCGTATGGGACGCCCGGGATCGCCACGAGCCAGTCGAGCGGCTGAACGCTCGACTGGGAGGACGTGTTGGACTCGGGTAGCCCTGTTGCAGCTGAGAGCGTCAGGATGGAGTCGCTTCGAACGATATACACCTGCTCCTGCCTGGGCATGTGCACGACATCCACGATCAAGTCGCTGCCCCCGCCGCCGAATGACGTCCACCGGCTGCGTCCGGTGTTCAGGTCGATCATCTCGACCTCGTTAGAGGTGTTGATCAGGAACAGGCCGTCGCCGGAGATGTGAACCCTGGTCGTCGAAGACGCGTCGACGGGCTGCCGCCACTTGACCCGCAGACGCAGTGCCTTGGCCGAGCGGGGGCCGAGTGGCATCTGGGCTTCGAGCTTCTGGACCTGAGCCTCGTTGCGGGCGATGGGATCGTCCGCGGTGGTGGCGGGGCTCGCTCCGAACAGCATCAGAGCGGCGACGAGAAGGCCTGAGACGGTGGACATGCGCCAGATCTCCATAGGGGGATCGAAGGATTGGGACGATCGGGCGCTGCGTCGCGGCATGCGGCCTGAGGGGGTCCGTGTGAGAATGGGGAAGGATAGCAGGCCCCTCCCCCCTCATGGCGGGCGTGAGGCCTGCGGAACCCGCTGCTTGCACCTATCGTGGGGGGCGTATGTTCACAGGGCTCGTGCAATGCATCGGAACGGTGGCATGCCCACCTGAGGCGACCGACTCCGGAGTCCGGCTCCGGGTTTCGGCGGACTGGGGCCACTCGCCCGAGCCCGGCGAGTCGATCGCTGTCGATGGATGCTGCCTCACGTTTGTTCGGGACGGGGCGTCCATGTGCTTTGATGTCGTCGGCCAGACGCTGGCCGCTACGACGGTGGGCGGGCTCAAGGAAGGAAGCTCGGTCAATCTGGAGCATGCCGTCACGCCGACCACACTGCTTGGCGGCCACGTCGTACAGGGACACGTGGACGATGTCGCAACGATCGTGTCGGTGTCATCCCGTTCAGAGGACTATCGCGTCCGCATCGAAATGCCTGCAGGCTCAGCGGGCCTGCTGGTGTCGCGGGGATCCATCACGGTGTCAGGCGTGTCGCTCACCATTGCCGAACTGGGCGCCGACTGGTTTGAAGTAGCGCTGATTCCGACGACGCTCACGGAAACAACACTCGGCGGTCTTGCGGTCGGTGACCCGGTCAATCTCGAATACGACGTGCTTGCAAAGTTCGTGGCGAGGCAACTCGAAGTGGGCCTCATCGCGCCAGCGACTTGAGCCGCCGTACATCGAGGTCGATCGCTTCGCCCGCGCTCAGGCCCAGCTCGCGGATCGACCCTGCGGGCAGTTCGATCGCAAACTGCACGGGAATGCGACTCGAATAGAGCGGCAGACGTTGTTGGTACTGCCAGAGGGATTCGGCCTTCCCGCGAGGTGGCTCGACCTTCATTTCGTGTGTCGCAGCGATGCGGCCCTGCCCGTCCACGAAAATGAGATCGATGTCGATCAGGCAGTTGGCCATCCAGAACTCGTGAATACGCGGCGCTTCGAACACAAAGAGCATGCCGGTGCCGTCCGGCAGGTCGGGCCGGTCCATGAGACCCTGACGAATGGCGGCCTCGTTGGCAGCGACCTCGAGAGACCACGCCCGTCCGCCGAGCCGAAGTCGCTCGCGTGATCCGCTCTCCTGACCGCATGCTGACATCGCTATCGCTGTGATGAGCAGGGCGGCCACGATGGCGCGATTCAGGATGTGATCCATGCGATGTGCTCCGGCGTCAGCGTGATGTCTTGCTTTGAGATGGCGGCCATATCCAACACATCGCGAAACGCTGCTGCGTTCATCGAGATGGGAGTGTCAAGCATGCCGCACCAGTATGCCACGAGTCCCATGACGCGATCAGCCGGGACGCCCGAGTGTCTGAAGGAGGCCAGACGCGTGTCTCCGTGCCGCTTGGCGAGCCGCCGGCCATCCTCGCCTCGCACCAGCGGGACGTGCCACCAGCGGGGGGTTGGCAGGTTCAGGGCCCGCTGCAGTGCCTGCTGCCTGGCCGCGCTTGGTAGCAGGTCGTCGCCCCGAAGCACGTCGGTCATGCCTTGCCTGGCGTCGGAGCTGGTATGCGGGGCCGCCGGTTGCCGTCCACACCGGAAAGTCGCCGCCTGTCTCGGAGAGATTGCAGGTCGATGCGCCGGCAAACGCATCCTGCACCGTGATGTTTCGGTCATCGACGAGGAACCGCCAGGTCGCGGACTGGTCGGGATCCACAGTGGCGGCTCCGGCGTCGGACGGTCGAAGTGATCGCTCGTAGTGCAGGCCGGTTTCGCGTTCGTGCGGCGCAGACTGTGCTGCGGCGATGTCCCGCCGCGTGAGGTCGCACCGAAAGATCCGGCCGGCAGCGGCGAGTTGGCGTAAGGCTTCGGCGTAGGGCGAGAGATCGGCCGACTGCAGTGGGAGTTCCTCGTCCTAGTCCAGTCCGAGCCACGTCAGGTCCTCGCGGGTCTGGGCGATGGTCTCGGGCTTCACGCGTGGGTGGTCGAGGTCCTCGATCCGAAGCGTGACCGCCCAGCCGCTTCGGCGGGCGAGGGCCCAGTTGATCGCAAACGTCCGCGCGTTGCCAAGGTGCAGGGCGCCGGTCGGCGAGGGCGCGAGCCTGGTCCGGCGTGTTGCTGGACCTCGATCGGCGGCGTGCGTACTCACTGGAGAGGGGGGGGCGGAAGTCAGCCCGCCAGCCGCTCGCGGAGCATCGCCGCGCGGGCCGCCTGTGCCTCGGGCGGAGACAGCGACTGCCCCGCTTGCTGCTGAAGATGTCCGGATTGGATCTGCTGGAAGAGGTCGTTGATGCGTTCCAGGGGGACGTCCGGAACCAGCTCAAGGCAGACGCCCAGCCGAATGGTGCTCAGTCGCCGCATGGCCTCATCGACCTTCATCACGCGTGCGGAGCGCAGGATGGCGAGGTCGCGGTGCACCCTGTCCTCGAGCGCCAATCGGTCACGCCGAAGGAGCGCTTGTCTGGCTGATCGCTCGTAGTCCACGATGCCTGGGACGATCGTGGACATGAATCGGTCGAGGAGTTCCTCTTCAGAGCAACCCAGCGTGATCTGATTGCTGACCTGATAGAAGTGGCCGGAAGATTCGGACCCTTCGCCGTAGTAGCCCCGAACGGCGAGTTGGAGATCTTTGGCGGCGTGCCGGACCTTCTCGAGTTCGCGGGTCAGTCGAAGTGCCGGCAGGTGGAGCATGGCAGAAAAACGAACGCCGGTTCCGGCGTTCGTCGGGCAGGCTGTCTGGTAGCCCCAGCGGTCATGAAAGGCCCATTCGACGACCTGTTCGGCTGCTTCGTCCAGTGCGCGGACTCGTGAGAAGCACGCGTGCGGCTGCAGGCCTGGCGAGATCGCGTGCATGCGAGCGTGGTCTTCTTCGTTGACCATGATGCTCATCGACTCATCGCGGGCGACTGCGACGCCGCGTGGCCCCTGGAGGTCTGCGTGCTGGCGGCTGATCAGGTGCTGTTCGTACAGGACACGTCGTTGCAATGCGTTGGCAGACTCAAGATCGATCCACTCGGTCTCTTCGCTGCATGCGGCTGGCTCCAGAGCCGGTCTGAGCCGCGCGATGACGTCTCGCCGCTGATCTGCTGTGGCCCGATGAACGAATGGGACGCCGGTCAGGTTTCGGGCGATGCGGGCTCTGCTGGTCAGCACCACGTCCAGATCGGGCGCGTCGCCTTGATCCGCCCGTTTGTGTTCGCTCACGACGTGCCTCCATGGTGCGGGGGCTGCTCTTCAGAGAGGCGGCTTAGTCGCGCCTTGATTTCGGCGGCGCGTTCATACTGCTCGGCTCGCACGGCCCGGTCGAGTTCCTCGACCAGCCGCCGGGACTCGTGCCGCATGGCGTGGACCGACTCGGCGCCGCCCGGGGCCCGCCCGACGTGCCGGGTGCTGCCGGCCTGCGCAGACTCGATCATGATTCCGATCGCTTCCTCGAACGTGTCGTAGCACTGCGGGCAGCCCAGGAGTGACGCTTTGCGGATCTCCGAGAGCGTGGCGCCGCAGCCCGGGCAAGACGGAATGGCCGATGGGGTGGTTGGGGTGGCGATCTTGGCGAGCAGTTTGTTGACCGGCTGCTTGCCAGGGTTGGGAACGCCCGCTTCGGCCGCGTGCACCTCGCAGAGATGAATCTCGGTGTGCTTGCCGTTGGAAATGATCACCTGATGCACGATGGCCGGTCGGTCGCAGCGGTCGCACTTCATGGCGTGATGGTCGCTTCCTCGCCGAGCGCGACTCGAATGGCGTGGGCCTGCCGAATCATGTTTGCTGCGGCCTCGAGGGGCTGGCACGTCGCGGCGTCCGACTTGGCGCGGGCGGGCTCGGGATGCATCTCGATGAAGAGTGCGTTGACACCGGCCGCTGTCGCAGCTCGCGCGAGCAGGGCGGCGCGTTCGGGTCGGCCTGCAGTCTGGACGGGGCCGCCTCCGGTGCCGCCCGCGCCGGGAAGTTGCGTCGAGTGTGTGACGTCGAAACACACGGGCCAGCCGAGGTCGGCAAGGTCGCCCAGCCCGATGAAGTCATTGACGAGCCGTTGATAGCCGAAGAATGTGCCGCGTTCGGTCAGGAGGATTCCGCCTGCGCCAGCGTCGGTGGCCTTCTCGGCTGCGTGTCGCATGTCGGCCGGTGCCAGAAACTGGCCCTTCTTGATGTTGACGGGCTTGCCCGTTCGGCCGCACGCGGCGAGCAGGCTCGTCTGCCGGCAGAGGAAGGCCGGGACCTGAAGCATGTCGACGACTTCCGCCGCGGCGGCGGCCTGGTCCGGCTCGTGGATGTCCGTCGTGACGGGGACGCCGTATCGGTCCCTGATGCGGGCCAACGCGTCCAGTCCCTCCTGCATCCCCGGTCCGCGGTGTGAGGCCAGACTCGTTCGGTTGGCCTTGTCGAAGCTGCCCTTGAAGGCCCAGGGCAGGCCCAGGTCGCCGCAGACGCGAGCCAGCGTGTCGGCGATGGCGTCCTGGACGGCGTGCTCCTCGAGCACACAGGGCCCGGCAATGACTACGAGGTCCCTTCCGGGGCCAATCTCATGCGGACCGAGCGGGCAGGTGCGGGGAGCGGTGGATGCCATGTCGCACAGGGTATCCGCCCCGGGAGGTCCGGGAAACACGTCCGAGGCGGCGGGCATTCGGCAATACCAGTCAGGTCGCCTGAATGAAGTGGGCTGGGGCGAGGAATGGGGTCAAGATGGAGCTCACGGGTGCCGATGCCACCAATTGTGGGATGTGGTTGCGGCACCACGAGCCGCTCACCCTGTGGGGGGCCATTTGGAGGCACGGATCATGTCAGAACTGCCCCGCGAACCGGAAGCTTTCTCCGAAGCGATTATGCATCTGCTTCGAAGGCAGTATCCGCATCAGGTGATCGACCTGGCTGGTCCCATGGATCTGGTCATCGACGGGCGGCATCTGGCGCTGACGAATCTGCTTCGGATGGTCAACTGCGATCCCGGGAACGGCATGAAGATCGTGGAGGACTTCCTTTCTCGCATCGTGGAAGGCGACGCCGTCGCGTCCACGCCAATGCCGCTTTCGCTTGCTCGCTCGCGGATCATGCCGCGTATTCAGCCCAACACGCTGTTCGAGCATCTCGACCGCTCCCAAGTCGCGCACACACCGTGGGTCAACGACACGTCGATCGTGTACGTCATTGACCTGCCGCGAATGACGGTGAGCATCACGCTGGAACAGGTCGTCCGGTGGGGTTTGGACATCGAAGAGGTCGAATTGCAGGCTCGCCAGAACCTGTCCAACTACGCCGCTTCGGTTGAGGTCAAGCTGGTCGAATCGGCAGAGGGCGGCCGGGTGGCCATTCTGTCGGTGCAGGACGGCTACGACGCGGCGCGGCTGCTGATGCGGTCGCTGCACGGCCGGCTGGCTCCGAAACTTCGGGGCGACTTCTTTGTCGCCGCGCCGGCGCGTGACATCTTTCTGGCTGTCTCTCAAGGCCCCGACGACTTTGTGGAGCGTGTGCAGGTTCGGGTCGACCGCGACTATCGGCGTCTGCCGTACCCGATCACAAACGAGCTCTTCGTTGTGACGCAGGACGGCGTGGCCGGAACCGCCGCCGCTGCCTGAACCGGGGAGCGGGCGGTACCCTTTCCGCGTGCTGCTTCTGATAGACAACTACGACTCCTTCACGTGGAATCTGGTGCATTGCATCGGAGTGATTGATCCCTCGCTCGA
>CAZMPA010000073.1:0-10354 GCA_964567915.1 uncultured Isosphaeraceae bacterium
CCTGGCCCGTTGACCTGCCCGTCAGCGGGGCAAACTCCCCGGGATGCGGCGTCACGACCACGCCGCTCCGCGTGGCGGGCTCGCCAAGTTCGGCCGCAAGATGCAACGCATCTGCGTCCAGCACGAGCGGCGGTCCGTCGCTGCCAAGTACCGACGCAACGACTGCCCGGCTCGCTTCGCTCCGCCCGAGGCCGGGCCCGACAGCAATGCTCTGGGCCGGTCGCTGCACCTCCCTCACTGCCGCGACGGCGGCGGCGGGGTCGCCCGGCAGTGGGCAGCCAGTCGCTGACTCGCAGCACTCCAGAACCTGCGGAAGAATCGAATGGGGCGACACAATCACCACGCGGCCGCAACCGCTTCGGAGCGCCGCTTCGGCCGCCAGCGCGGGGGCGCCAACCATGACGGCATCCGCGCCGTCCTGCCCGCCCACGACGGCCACCATTCCAAACGTCCCCTTGTGCCCCGTTGCCGGTCTTCGCGGCAGCCCGCTCATCGATCGACCCGGACGATGTCGACCTCCAGATTGCCCAGCAGCGCCAGGAGGCTCGTGAGTTGTCGCTGACCATCCCCATCTTCCAGCGGAGAGGTCGCGACCAGAATGTGTCCGACCGAAAACGGCACCGGAAGCGTCGCGTCCAGATCGACCCACTCGCCGTCGATGAACGCCTGCGTCCACATGTGCCAGCCGAATGCATCCAGGCCGTCCATCCACACCAGGCCGGTTGCCACACGTGAGGGAATCCCCTCCACTCTCAGTAGCGCCGCAAGCAGGACGCCGTGCTCTGAGCAGTCACCGGTCCGTGAGCGAACTGTTTCCGACGCGGTCGCAAAGGCCGTCGTCATTCCCTTCTTCGAGATCCAACGGTGTACCGCTGCCCGGAGCGCCTCGGCCCTGTCGCTGGTCGAGGCGTCTGCGGGCATTGACGCGAGCGTCGAACTGGCGAGTTGGCGTACGGCTTCGTCGCCGGCGTCAATCATGCCCGAAGACGCCAGGCACGCCTGCAGATCGATCGGCTCACGCGGTGGCTGGCCGCCTCGCGCGTTCACCTGGATCAACGTGGCCCCGTCTCTCGCCCCGGCAATCGTCTGAGCGCCACTTGAGGGAAGGTCCAGCGCCCCGCCGTCCAGCGTTTGAAGACGAAGGAATGCCCGCGTCGCATTCAATTGGTTCTCGATGGTGCCGGAACGGGGCTCGACAAAGAGGGACACGAAGAGTTCTGGCGGTGGCCCCCCGAGCGGCGCCAAAGCCGCTGCCCGAGTGGACAGGACCGAGCGGATCTCGCCGAAGGGCGCCCGCAGCGTGGTGATCACCGGTCGCCAGTCCGGCGAGAATGCGGTCTCCATCTCGATCGGCAAACCCTCAACGGTGACGGCCCAACGCGTCAACTGCCAGGTGCGGTCGCCGATGGTCGCGGTCTGGTCGCCCAGCAGCCGCATGGTTTGCCGCACGGCCGCCGCGCCCAGATCCGGCAGCATCGTTCGCCACGACACTTCCGTCGCGCCAGCAGCTGCCCGGCGAGCCAATTCGTCATGCGTCGCAGCCGGGGTCAGCCACGGCTCCCGGGGGGCCGGCCGCGTCGTCGTATTCACGCGGCCGTCCTGCGTCGTCCGGATGTCGATCGTGTCACCGTGAAACGTCCAGACGGTCTCGACCGGATGGCCGCCCATCTCCTGCGTCCAGGTCATCGACACGGGGGTGCCATCGACATGATCGACCCACGTCGTCGTCGCCAGCACGGTCACCTCTGCCGATCCACGGCCGATCGACATTGACTCGGTTGACGTCAGCGTTCTGAACTCGCCATCAACCTGCTGCGTCACGTGTCCCCATCCGGCCGGAACACCACCCAGCGTGATCGAAAACCACTCGTCGACGTCCGCAGCGTGCGCGGCCGCGGCGGTCACCAGGATCATGACAAGTCGCATCATGACGATGCTCCCTGCTCGGGCTTGAGCAGTGGAAACAGTACGACGTCCCGGATGCTCCGCTGGCCGGTCATCAGCATGACAATGCGGTCGATGCCGATGCCCATACCCCCCGCCGGGGGCATCCCAACATGCAGCGCCTCCAGGAAGTCTTCGTCGAGCGTACGGAACGCCGACTCCTCATCGCTGATGCCCGCAAGTTGCTCTGTGAAGCGTTGCCGCTGCACGTCGGGGTCATTCAGTTCGGTGTAGAAATTGCCAAGCTCCATGCCCGCGACAAACAGTTCGGCCCGCCACGCGAAGTTCGGGTCGTCTTCCCGCGGCCGCGAGAGTGGCGACAGCGGCGCCGGGAAGTCGGTGACAAAGGTCGGGCGAGCCGGGTCGATCGCCGCCTCGGCCTCGTCAAACATCGCCTCGACAAGCAGCCAGTGGTCGCGCGTCGCAGCCTCGTCAAGCTGCTTCGACACGGCCAGATCCCGGACGGCCTGCTCGTCCCCGACATCGCAGCCGTGTGCCCTGCGGAACAAGTCCGCATACGTCACGCGGTCGAACGGGCGGCCGTAATCAATCTCAAGGTCGTCCCAAGCCACAACACCCCCGGCAGAAACACCCCCGGTCGAGACACCCCCGGCCACAACACCCCCGGCGAGTGACCGAAGCAGCGACTCGGTCAGTTCCAGCACGGACTCGCAGTCACCAAACGCCTGGTACGCCTCCATCATGGTGAACTCAGGGTTGTGACGGCGGCTGATGCCTTCGTTGCGGAAGTTGCGGTTGATCTCAAAGACCTTCCGCATACCGCCTACGAGGAGCCGCTTGAGATACAACTCCGGGGCGATTCGGAGGAAGAGCTCGATGTCCAGCGCGTTGTGGTGCGTGGTGAACGGTCTGGCCGCGGCACCGCCCGCGACGGGCTGCATCATCGGCGTCTCGACTTCAAGAAAGCCGCGATCCTCCATGAAGCGGCGAATCGACGACACGATTTCGCTCCTGCGGTGGAACGTGTCCATCGTCTCCGGATTCATGTACATGTCGACGTAGCGGCGGCGATACCGCTGCTCTGCGTCGGTCAGGCCGTGAAACTTCTCCGGCGGCGGGGCGAGCGACTTGCAGTGCACCTCGAACCGGTCCGCCCACACGCAGATCTCTCCTCGCTTCGTGCGGCCGACCGGGCCAGCAGCGACGACGATGTCGCCATAGTCCACCTTGGACGCGAGCTTGAACATCGACTGCTCAAGATCCGCCTTGGAGCAGGAGATCTGCAAGTCCCCCGATTCATCTCGGAGCACCATGAAGGTCAGCTTGCCCATCGCGCGGTGCTGCACCACGCGGCCAGCAACGATGGCCCGAGGCCGGGGATCGGTTGGCGGTGGCGACTCGGCGTCGAGGGCGGCCGCGGCCGCTTCATCAAAGGCGGCGCGGGCTTCCGCGAGGGGCACGAGGCCGTCTACGCGGTGCCCGAAGGGCTGGATGCCAAGATCGTCCCGCCACCTCGCCAGTTTGGCGCGGCGGGCGGCGACGAGGTCTGAATCGGTGCGATCGGTCGAGTTGGTCACGGCCATGCCCGTACGATACCCCGGCCGTCCGCGAGGGACGCGGCGTGGAGGACAAGCCATGACCCACGTGGCGATCGTGACAGGAGCAGGCAGCGGAATCGGGCGTGCGGTCGCGTTGCGGCTCGCAGCGGCCGGCGCGGCCCTCGTATTGGTCGGCCGCAGGCGGGACGCGTTGGAGGCGACCGCGAGCACCCTCCAAGCGGAGTGCGTGCTGCACCCAGGCGACATCCGTGACCCCGAGATCGGCCGGTCGGCGGCCGTCGCGGCAGATGAGTTGGGCGGCGCGACGGTGCTGGTCAACAATGCGGGCATCATGCCGATCGCCCCCATGACCGATGCCACGCTTGAGGACTGGCGAGATACGCTCGACACCAATGTGTTCGGTCCTCTGCAGATGATCCACGCGGTGCTCCCGGGCATGCGAAGGCGCGGCGGCGGGCACATCGTCAACATCTCCTCAGTCGCGGGCCGGCACGCATTCCCTGCGGCGGCTGTCTACTCGGCATCCAAGGCAGCCCTCGACACCATTGGAGTTGGGCTCCGCGCCGAACTCGCGGCCGCCATGAAACGCGGCGGCCCGCCAATCAGAGTGACGACCATCGCTCCGGGCGCCGTCGTGACCGACCTGGTCGCGCGCATCCGTGACGCCGACACACGCACCGGCACTCAGGCCTACTACGACGCCATGGCGACGCCCCTGACCGCCGACGACGTTGCCGACGCCGTGTGCTACGCCATCGAATCGCCGCCACACGTCTGCGTCAGCGATCTTGAAATCCGCCCGACGGAGATGACGCGATGAGTGGCCGCCCAGCCGTCTTCCTCGATCGCGACAACACGATCATCGTCAATGATGGTGACCTCGGCGATCCGTCGACCGTTCGGCTCATGCCCGGCACCAAAGACGCCTTGACGCAGATGCATGAAGCGGGATGGCCGCTGGTCGTCATCACGAATCAGGGCGGCGTCGCCCGGGGCAGGTACGGCGAGGACGACGTGCGGGCCGTCCACGCGCGAACGCAGGAACTGCTCGGCGCGGTGCCGGTACTCGACTGGCTCTGGTGTCCGTATCACCCGACGGGCGTCGTGCCCGAGTACACGCGTGAACATCCGTGGCGAAAGCCAGCGCCAGGCATGTTGCTGGAAGCAGCGGACCGGCACGGGCTCGCGCTGGATGCGTCCTGGGTTGTGGGCGATCAGGAACGCGATGTGCAGGCGGGCTCGGCGGCGGGCTGCCACACGGTCCTCCTGGCGGCGGGCGGCACATCGTCTCTTGCGTCGGTGGTGCTGCCCGACATTGCCGCCGCGGCGCGGCACATCCTTGGAAGCGGGCCGGCATGATCGACTGGTCGGCCCAGCACCGCGTCACCGTGATCATGCCGACCTGGATCGGCGACGTCTGCATGGCCACCCCCGCGCTTCGGCTGCTGCGGGACGCCATGCCGGACGGCGGAACCATCACGGCGGCCGTCCGACACGGCATGAAGCCGCTGCTCGCCGGCCTGCCGACCGTCGACGAGGTCGTTCGGCTCGATCCACGCGGACTCGCTGGCCCGTGGCGCGGGGGCCGAGCCGTTGCAGCGACCAAACCTGATGCGGTGCTCGTCCTGCCCGGCAGCTTTCGAACCGCTGCGGCCGCGTGGTGCAGCCGCGCCACCAGGCGGGTTGGGTACGCCCGTGATCGGCGAGGGTGGCTGCTCACCGACGCCCTCCCGCAGCCGGATCGGACACGCCCGGTTTCGACCATTCATTGGTATGCGTCGCTCGTGGATCAGACCGCCACGCCTCCCCGCACCGAACTGGTCGTCACCACTGAAGACGAGGCGGCCGCCGCCGAGTTGATCGGCCCCGACACGGTCTCCTGCCTCCTGATCCCGGGGGCCAATCGGGAGGACAAACGATGGCCGGCCGAGCGATTTGCCGCCGTGGCCAACGCAGCGCATCAGGCCTGGGGATGGACCACCGTGATCGCCGGCGCGCCGACCGAGCGGGCCCTCACGTCCGCGGTCGCCGATGCGTGCCGCGGTCCCGTGATCGACCTTGCTGCGAAAGGCGGCTCGCTCGGCGCACTGAAGGCGTGCGTCAGGGGCGCTGAAGTCGTCATCTCGAACGACACGGGCCCGAGACACATTGCCATCGCACTGGGCAGGCCGGTCGTGTCACTCTTCGGACCGACGGATCACCGGTGGACCATCGCGGCAGCGGCTGCCGAAACGCGTCTGCTCTCCGAGCCGTTTCTTCCCGAGGAATTGACTGCGGACAAGCATCCTTCGGCGTGCCGCATCGACCGCATTCCCGTGAGCGACGTCCTGCGGGCGATCGAGGGCCTCGCTGCAGGTCCAAGCCGGTAGCATTCCGCGATGTCCGAATCGATCACCTCGCCCGGGACTCCGGACCGCCGCGTCTCAGTGGCCGGCGTCGACGCACTCCGCCGCGCTGCCGAGGCCGATCCGTTCGGACACCGCGTCCACCTGACACTTGCCGTCGCCTGGGCCTTCTGCGTGCCGATGGTCATGGTTCCCTGGGCCAAAGACGTAGCGCTCGTGCTGCTTGTGATCTGGAGCATCGCCCGCGTGCTGTTTGGAGGCGTGCGGTACGCATGGGGACCGATCTTCCGCATGCCCATCACGTGGTTCATCACAGCGTGGGGCCTGTGGACCTGCCTGAGCCTTGCATGGACGCCAGCGCCGGAATGGGGCCTTGAAGAACTCCGGGCCTTTCGCTCGTTCCTGATCCCGATCAGCCTCTTCCCGGTCATCCTCCATGTTCGCCGCCTGTTGTGGGCCTTCCTGATCGCGGTCGCCATCATCAATCTCATTCAGATTGCTCAGGCGGCCGGCCTGCCTGGCCTCTCGACGATCAAGCCGAATCGGTACTGCGCGTGGATTGCGCCAAATCCAGGTGGACTGCTGGTTGCAGCGGCCTTTGTTGCCCACATCGCGTGGCCCATCGCTGAGCGGCGCGGACGCGGCGCCGTGTGGCATGTGGGCGGCGCTGCGCTTGCAGCAGTCGGCGTCCTGCTCATGCTCAATCGTGGCGGCATCGTGGCGGCCATCGTTGGGCCTGCAGCCATCATGGTGGTGGCGCTCGTCCTGCTTCCGCGAGCAAGAGCGACTGTGCTCCTCGTTGCGACCGCCCTGACCTTCGGCGTGTCCATCGGCCTGCTCATCGACGACCTCGCCCTGGATGGAGCGGCCACGTCGCCAATGCGGGCTCGTATCCAACGGGGCATGGATGACCTGACCAATGCCAAGCAGTTCGCCAACCGACCGCTCATCAGACGCTCCGTGATGTACCGCGTCGAGGTCTGGAAGGCGGCGATGGAGTCGATCGAAAAACGGCCGCTCTGCGGCACGGGCCTCGGGGGCCTCTGGCATGCGTTTGAGGAGCATCCGGAGTTCACGTACAACGATCGAACGGTCGACGGCTATGTGCCGATTGACGTCGATCACAAGCACGCCCACAACACATGGCTGTTCATCCCCGCGACCACGGGCCTGATCGGCCTCGCCCTGATGTTGGCGACGCTCGGATCCGGGCTGGTTGCCGAGGCCCGCCGCATGGCCGCCCATCCCGCGGCGCTCGTCGGGTTCGGCATGGTCATCGTGTGGATGGTGGCCAATGTGTTCGACTCGCTGATCATCAGTGGAAGCACATCGCAACTGCTGATTCTGGGTTTGCTGGCGGCGTGGCTGCCCACCCGCCACGGGAGCAATCGGGCGGCCACCGAATGAGCTGGCCTGTCTTCATCGTTGCGGCCTACCTGATCGGGTCCATCCCCTTCGGCGTGCTCATCGCCCGCAGCCGCGGCATCGACATCACGGCACATGGATCAGGCAACGTGGGCGCTACAAACGTCGGCCGCGTGCTCGGAAAGCGGCTCGGGCTCACATGCTTCGTGCTCGACGTCGCCAAAGGGGCTGCTCCGGTGGCAGTGGCCGGCGCGACGTTCGATCTGCTTGGCCGGCCGGCTACAGACGTCGCGGCCTCGGCAAGTTGGTGGTGGCTCGGCGTCGCGGTCGCGGCGCTCGTGGGCCACATGGCGTCCATCTTTCTTGGCTTTCGCGGCGGCAAGGGCGTGGCGACGGCCTTCGGCGGACTGCTCGCCATCTGGCCCACGCTCGGCGGGCCGGTGTTGATCGCCTTTGGCGTCTGGCTGCTTGTTGTGCTGATCTCCCGCACAGTTTCAATCGCCAGCATGACTGCTGCCATCGTGCTGCCGGTTGCGACGATTGGCCTGATGCTGCTCGCTTCAGTCCCCGAGTCCGCCGACCTCGTCTGGCCCAGACGAGCCCCCGCCCTCACGGCTTCCGTGCTGATCGCCCTGCTGGTGCTCTGGCGACACCGATCGAACCTCCGCAGAGTGCTTGCCGGAACTGAAAACCGCATTGGGGGCTGACGCCGCGATCGCGATCGAAAGTGGCACCGCCACATCGACCAGATCACGGACGCGTTGTGGCCGCCACGCGTGCAGCGCCGTCACAGTCAGCAGCGGCGCTGCGGCCATCGGACCGGCCACACGCCATGGCAGGACGTCCTGCCAGGCAAGCACGATGAGCGTCACCGCGGAGACAACCAACAGCGCGTCCGCGATCCACCATGTCGCCGCGACGCCCCAGGTGTTGGGGACCGTACGCGTCCCGCGGCGAGCGTCTCCGGCGGCGTCGTCCAGGTCGCACAGCATCGCGGCAGCCAGGGACGTCAGCAGGACCACGCCGGCGGCCCAGACGGCGCGAGCAGTCGGCGGCTGATCGACCGTCCAGGCGAGCACCACCGCCATCGCAGTGAGACTCGCGGCGACCGCGACGTTCTTGATGAGCAGTCGGTCCTTCAGCCGCCACCCGTCGGGCGTGTGCGCGTACACAACCATGCCGAGAATCGAGACCGGAACAAGAAGCATGAGCATCGGCATGCGAACGCCAATCAGCGCGATGGCGATGCCGAGCACAGCACCTGCCACAGCACGGACACGTGGCACCCGCCTCCGCAGAAAGCGAACTCGGTCCGGCACCGCTGACACATCGGCCCGGTCCGGCAGGGCTGGCCAGGGCCCGACCCGATCGAGCAGGTAAGTGCCGACGGTCAACAGAAACGCAATGGCGGCCGGCCAGAGACGCACCGGCACGCCCGCGAGCACCATGAATTGCAGCACGCACCCTGCGGCGAACAGGCCCGCCCAGACCGCCAGGTGGCCTGCGGCCCGGGTGATACTCGATGCTGCGGTCGGCGGATCCATCGCGCGTCGAGGATACGCGGGCCGCGATACCATGCTCGCTTGAGCACCGAGGCAGCGAGTTACCGATCACCGCTTTCCACGCGGTACGCCTCTCCCGCCATGCAGGCAATCTGGTCCGACGGACGCAGATTCCGCACCTGGAGGCGGCTCTGGCTGGCGTTGGCGCAGTCCGAGCAGGCGCTCGGGCTGGACATTTCAAACGAACAGCTCGACGCGATGCGGGCCCATCTGGACGACATCGACTTCGATGCCGCCCGCACGTATGAGCGGAAACTCCGCCACGACGTGATGGCGCACGTGCACGCGTGGGGCGACGTCATTCCCGAAGCCCGCGGGATCATTCACCTCGGCGCGACGAGTCAGTTTGTCAATTGCAACACCGAGTTGATCGTCATGCGGGAAGCGATCGAACTGATCGCGGCCAAGACGGCGGGCGTCATTCTGTCGCTGTGTGACTTTGCCGAAAGGTGGAAGTCTCTGCCGACGCTCGGCGCGACGCACTACCAGCCGGCCCAGCCCGTGACCGTTGGGCGACGTGCCGCGACGTGGGCGCAGGATCTGTGGCTGGGATTGGAAGACCTGGAGCACCGGCTTGAGACGCTTCGATTCCGAGGTGTTCGAGGTGCCACGGGCTCGCAGGCCTCATTCATGGCGCTCTTCGAAGGCGATGCCGCCAAGGTCGATGAACTGGATCGGCTGGTGACCGAACGCATGGGCTGGAGCCCCGATGCCCGCTTCCCTGTGACCGGGCAGACCTATCCACGGGTTGTGGATGCCCAGATCCTCGGCGCACTCGCTGCAGTCGCAGCCGCAGTCCACAAATGCTGCACGGACATCCGGCTGCTCGCAGGCGTGCGGGAGTTGGAGGAACCGTTCGAGCGGGACCAGATCGGCTCGAGCGCGATGGCGTACAAGCGAAACCCCATGCGATGCGAGCGTGCCTGCGGCATGGCTCGATTCGTCATGACCCTGGCCGGCTCACCACTGCAAACCGCGTCGGTCCAATGGCTTGAGCGGACGCTGGATGACTCCTCCAACCGCCGCCTGGTCCTGCCCGAGGCGTTTCTGGCGCTGGATGGCACGTTGGACGTCCTTCGGAATGTCACCGATGGCCTGATCGTCCGTCCGGCGATCGTTGAGTCGAGGCTGCGAGCGGAACTTCCATTTATGGCCACTGAGGACCTCATGATGGCGGCCGTCAAGCGGGGCGGCGATCGGCAGGAGGCCCATGAGGCCGTCCGCCGGCACGCGGTCGCCGCGGCGGAGGTCATCAAGTCGGGCGGCGAGAACGATCTGCTTGGCCGCCTTGCCGGGGATCCGCTCTTTGAAGGCATCGATCTGGAAGGGGTTCTGGATCCCAAGTTGTATGTCGGGACGTGCCCGGATCAGGTCGATCAGTTCATCAGCCAGGTCGGCCGGAGCGTTCGAGAGCGGTGGGGGCGGCTCGTTCAGGCCGCGATCGACCCCGGAATCTGACCCTAGATCCCGAACATACCCCAAACAAACAGCCCCGATCGCCCGCTACATGGCCAAAATCCACGGAATCGGGGAGGGATGACCGATACTGTCGCCAGTGATGGGTCCAGGCCCCCCGGCGTGCGGGCGCCCGCCGCCCTGGCGGGGGGGAGCGCCCCGA
>CAZMPA010000074.1:0-7939 GCA_964567915.1 uncultured Isosphaeraceae bacterium
CTGCTTGGCCGGGACCGGGTCGGGGTTGCTGGGCCGGACCGCGGCTCCGTCGGCCTCAAACGTCACCATCACGTCACCGACGTGTACGAGTTCCTGTTCGCTGACGTGGACTTCGGTGACCCGGCCGGTGATAGGAGACGGAATCTCCACCGCGGCCTTGTCCGTCTCCACTTCCATGAGCGGGTCGTCTTAGGTGACCTGCTGGCCGGTGGCCACCTGGATGCGAATCACCTGCCCCTCGTGCACACCCTCTCCAAGGTCGGGCAGCTTGAACTGTTGCTTGGTCGGGGCCACCGTTGTCACGTCCACTCCATGAGTTCCAGCGCGGCCGTGATGATGTCGTCGGCGTCGGGCAGGAAGTGCTGTTCGATCTGAAAGTAGGGGAAGGGAATGTCGGCGGCGGTCAACCGTCGAATCGGGGCCACCAAGTACTGAAACGCGCCGCCCTCGGCGAGCCTCGCCGCAATCTCCGCGCCGACGCCGCATGTCTGATGCCCCTCGTGCACGATGATGCACCGCCCGGTCTTTGAGACAGATTCCAGAAGCGTCTCGGTGTCGATGGGGGAGATGCTCAGTAGGTCGATGAATTCGGCGTCAACGCCGTGTATCTCCGCCAGATCATCGATGGCCTCTCGGGCGGGCCGCATCATGGCTCCATACGAGATGATCGTGACGTCGGCGCCAGGTCGAACAACCTCAGCGGTGCCGAGTGGCATCACTTCAGGTTCGTCAGGTACATCCTCACGAAAGGCGCGGTAGATCGACTTCGGCTCGTAGAAGATGACCGGGTCCGGGTCCTGAATCGATGCTGCGAGCAGGGCTCGAGCGTTGCGAGGGCCGGACGGAATGACGACCTTCAACCCGGGCGTATGCGCCCAGTAGGCTTCGCGGGACTCGCTGTGGTGCTCCACCGCGCGAATGCCACCGCCGTATGGCGTCCGCATGACCATCTGAATGGGGAATCGACCCTGCGTGCGGTTGCGAAGCCGAGCCATGTTCTGCTCAATCTGGTCGAACGCCTGCATGGTGAATCCCGAGAACTGAATCTCGGCAACCGGCTTCATGCCGTACACCGCCATGCCGACCGCGGTTCCAATGATGCCGCACTCTGCGAGGGGAGCGTCCATCACTCGATCGTCGCCGTACTTCGCCTGCAGGTCCTTGGTAACGCGAAACACGCCGCCGTTGACGCCGATGTCCTGGCCCATCAGGCAGACCTGGTCGTCTCCACCGAGCGCTTCATCCAACGCCAGATTGAGTGCTTCCACCATTGTCCGCTGCGGCATCACTCCACCCCCTTGCGATCGAGCCGCCGGAGATAGGCCATTCGCTGTGCTTCAAGTTCGGGGGGCATGGATTCGTACAGGTGGTCAAAGGCCGCTCTCGGGTGGGCCTCGGCGCTTTCGCGGAAGCGCGTGCGGGCTTCCAGGACGTCCTGCTCGCACTCCTCGCGGATGCGGTCTCCGTCCGTGGGGTCGAGCCTGCCGGTGCGGACCAGCCATGACTCGAATCGCTTGATGGGGCACCGGTCCTTCCACGGTTCAACGAGGGCTTCGTCGCGATACACCGTTGGATCATCGGCGGTGGTATGCAGACTCATCCGGAAAGTGATCGCCTCTACGAGCGTGGGACCCTCGCCCCGTCGCGCCCGATCGCAGGCCTCTGTCATGGCAGTCATCATTGCCAGAATGTCATTGCCGTCCACGCGGATGGCATGGACTCCGTATCCGACGCCTCTTGCCGCGAGGATGTCGTTGCCGGTCTGCTTGGTAAGCGGCGTGGAAATCGCCCAGCCATTGTTCTCACATACGAACACCACCGGCGCGTTGTCGACGGCTGCGAAGTTCAGTGCTTCGGCCACGGCACCTTGCGAGAACGCGCCGTCACCGAAATTGACGACGACGCAGTGCGGATCATTCGCTCGCCGCATGGCCATGGCGATTCCGGCGGCCGGGAGCACGTGCGATCCAATCACGATTGAGAATGGCAGGTCGTTGACGCCCTCCGGCGGGGGGAAGCCTTCGTGATAGCCGGCCCAGAGCGTCATGAGCCGCTCCATAGACCAACCTCGCCAGATCTGCGCGCCGAAGGCACGATAGGACGGCGAGAACCAGTCCTCTGTGCCGAGCGGCCACACCTGGCCAATCATGCACGCTTCCTGGCCGATGTTCGGGGCAAACGTGCCCATTTGTCCCTGGCGTTGCATGGCGAGCATGCGGGCATCAAAGGCGCGGCTGAGCACCATCGCGCGGTGGACGCGGAGCAGATCATCGTCGGAGAAGTCCGGCTTCAGCCCCTCGTCGAGTTCTCCTCGTTCATTGAGGATCTGCAGGCATTCGATCCGCCCCAGGTCAATCGACTTTGGATCGAACTCGCCTGACTGCGAGGGCGGCGAGGCGGCCTCGCGGGGACGCCTCGAGGCATCAATCGGGTTCTCGGCTTCGGGCATAGAGAGCGCAGTGTATCCGACCCGGAAACGGAGTCTGCGGCGAGTTCAGGTGCGGGGCTTCATGTGCTCGAAACTGTTGCGGCAGGCATCGCAGAAGTGGATGGCGCGGCACCGTGTCGGCCCGAAGGGGCTGTCCAGGCGTGTCTGATCTGAGCCGCAGTAGGGGCATGGGATCGCTGATGTTGTGAGCGTGACAGTGCCACGCCCACAGCACGCGGTGACTCCATGCTCCTTGAGCTTGCCCAGGCCCGCCTCGGAGATCCGCTCAGGAGTCCATGCTGGCTCGTAGGTCCAGACAACCTCGCAGTGATCGACCCCCTCGATCGACGAGACTTTCGTCACGACGTCAGACTCGATCATCGGCAAGGCCGGGCAGCCGGTGTAGGTTGGCAGAAGGTGGATTGTGGCCGTCGAACCGTCGAGGGCGGCGGACCGGACCATTCCGAGTTCGACAATGCTCACCGGCAGTTCCGGATCCGGCACCTTGTCCAGCGCAGCCTCGATGTCGGCAAGCGTCACCATGCTGTGGCCGGCTCGGACCGGCGAACTTCAGTCATCTCTGCCAACTGCTCTGTGAAGTGCGTGGCGTGCTCGCCGCGGCGGCCGCCTCGTGCTGCTCGATCTGGGAGCGTGGGGGCCATCTCAAGTCCCGCCTTCGACAGCGTGTCACCCGCGATGGCAGCCCACTCCTCGAAGAGTTCGCTTCGCCCGCAGCAGAACGAGTCGTCGGCCTCAAGTCCCGAATCGGGGGGTTCGAACATCATGCCAGCCTCCGACGCCAGCGTATTGAGCGCGGACTGCATGCGGGCCTTTGACTCATCAGATCCGCTTCCGAGCCGGACCATCCAGGCGCCCAGATGAGCGACGTGGATGGCAGCCTCGTCCCGCAGGCGGGCATACCGCTCGCCAAGGTCGCCCTCGTCCAGTGTGGCAAGGCGGTCGAGTCCCAACTTGGTGAAGGTTGAGATAAGCCAACGCTTGCACAAGGACACGGCCCAGTCGAATTCGTCCGGCACCGTGACCAGATTGCAACAGCGATAGTCAGTGGCGTCGCGCTCGAAGGCAATCGCATCGGGATCGAGATCGAAACGCCCGCCCAGAAACTGATAGAGCACCAGGGCGTGGCTCAGGTCATCCTGCGCCATCGACGACGCGGCGATGTCCTCCTCCAGAATGGGAGCCAGCCCGGTCCAATCGCTCTGGACATGGCCGAGCATGAGGAGATCGTCTGCGTGCATCAGCACGATCGAGGCGAGGGGGTCGGTCAACATGGTCTGCATGGTCATTGGGGGTGTGGCCTCAGAAGTGCTTGGCAATGTCTTCCTTGCGGTACTGCTCGTAGGTCTGGTCATCCCGGAATTGCGACCACTTGGCCCGTACATCCTTGGCGTATCCCTTGGCGAGTTTGTACGTCATGTCGTGTGTGCGCCAGATGATGAGCTCGTCTTCGGTTGTCTCATGCACACGGTCGCTCGGGACGACGCGAATACTCCGGATCTTTCCATCGGCGAATGCCGTGGTGGCGCGGCCAATCGCCGTTGCCGCGTCCGGAGCCTGCACGGTTCCCGCGGTCTGATGATTGCCACCGCGGCGGAGCAGCGTAAAGACGGTCCAGACATCGCCGTCATCGCCAGCATCGCTTCCGGGCGTGAGCGGTTCAAGGCCATACGCCCCGTCAGTTGCCGCCTCGTGCTCATGGCAGATGATGCCAACGCACGCTTCGTCAAGGCCGTAGTGCTCGCGGGCGAATTGCAGGGCGAGTTCATGGTCGGGGGCGTCCACGTAGCCTGCCCACTTGAAGGGCGCGCCATCACGCTTCCGTGTGTACACAACCCAGTGCTTCGTGTCCGGCGTTGCGGGCGGGAGGTCACTTTCAAACGACAGCGGTGTCTCGCGGATCTTCGACATATCAGGCTGCCGGTGGCACGGCCACCGCTCCTTCTCCGATGGCGCGGCGGACCCATGCTCCCTGCTCGTAGGAGAGGCGTCGCAGGGCGACCCGCTGCGCGTTGCACGGACCATTGCCGCGAATGACCCGCCAGAACTCGTCCCAGTCCGGCTCCGTGAAGGACCAGTTGCCGGCCGTCTCGTCCAGGCAGATGGCTTCGTCTGGCGTCGCGGAGGTGACAAGCCCTTCTTCGTTCTTGGTCGTCACATTGATGACGAGGCCAAGGTCAATGGCGGCCGGCGCAAACCGATTGACGAATCGCTGACGCAGTGAGTCGTTGCGTTCGGTTTTCATTCGCCACTTCATCGGCGGGAGTTCTTCGGCGTTGGGCTTGTCTGCGGGCCCAAAGAACATCAGTGCGATTGGCCACCAGCGATCGAACGCCTCCTGTGACATCGCCTTTTGCCCTTTGGTGCCGCTCATGAGCGTGAGCACCATGTCTTCACCACTCTTGAAGTGAAAGGCTTCTTCCATGTTGATGCGGTTCATCGTTCGTACGTACGGGCCGTAGGCGCCGTCGGCGAGCGTCTTCTGGTTCATGATCGCGGCGCCGTCGATGAGCCACTGGATCATGGCGATGTCTGCCCAGGTCGGGCAGGGGTAGTTGAAGCAGTTGTGGTACTTCGTCTTTCCGGTGACGAGGTCTCGCAGCATGTCGTCGCGGCTCTTGCCGAGCTCCTGCGACACGCGGTAGAGCATCTGGCCGTGCCCGACTTCATCCTGCACCTTGGCGGTGAGTGCGAGCTTGCGGAGCATGGATGGCGCTCGGGTGATCCACTCGCCCTCGGGCAGCGCGCCGACGATTTCACTGTTCGCGTGGTGCTCCGCCATGCGAAGCATCAGGGCCCGATAGGAATCAGGCATCCAGTCGCCCGGTTCGATCAACACACCGTCCGCGATCCGCTGCTCGAACTCGGCGAGCTTCTCGGGGTCGGCTGTGATCGTGATGTCCGGGGGCGTCACGGGGTTCGCGGCACCGCTCATGGGGGTCCTTCCTTTCATCCGCGCTCCGGCGGATCAGTCGGTGGGTCGCTCGAAGACTGTGGCGAGCCCCTGTCCAACACCAACGCAGAGTGTAGCCACACCCCGTTGCGATCCACGACGCTTCATTTCGTGGACGAGTGTTGTGGCGAGCCGGGCGCCGCTGGCCCCCAACGGGTGGCCAATAGCGATGGCGCCGCCCTTGACATTGACGCGATCAAGGTCCAGGTCGAGGTCACGCACGCACGCGATCGACTGCGCGGCGAAGGCCTCGTTGAGTTCGTAGAGGTCGATGTCGGCGCTGGTGAGGCCCGCCCGCTCCAGTGCCTTGCGGGTGGCGGGGACCGGGCCGAGGCCCATGGTCGCCGGGTCAACGCCTGCGGCTGCGGAGGGACCGACGATAGCCAGAATCTCCAGGCCCTCGCTGCGGGCGCGGTCAGCTTCCATCAGCACCAGTGCGGCAGCGCCGTCATTGACGCCGCTGGAGTTGCCGGCGGTCACGCTGCCGAGGTCATCCTTGGCAAAGGCTGGCCGCAGTTTGGCCAGTCCCTCGAGTGTCGTTCCAGGACGCGGGTGTTCGTCGCGGTCGACGCGAACGGGGTCGCCCTTGCGTTGCGGTACGTCAACCGGGACGAGTTCGTCGGCGAAGAGTCCCATTTCGTCTGCAAGTGCCCACCGCTGCTGGCTCAGGACGGCGAAGCGGTCCTGCTCCTCCCGCGTGATGCCGTACGCCCGGGCGACGTTCTCCGCCGTCTCGCCCATCCCGTAGGGGTGGTGCAGCGCGGCGAGGGCGGGGTTGGTGAATCGCCAGCCGATCGTTGTGTCGTGGACCTCATGCTTGCGGTCAAAGGCTCGCTCGCCCTTGGCCATGACGAACGGTGCACGGCTCATGCTTTCGACGCCGCCGGCGACGAAGACATCGCCACAGCCCGCTTCAATCATGCGGGCCGCGACGTTGACCGCTTCCAGACCCGAAGCGCAGAGCCTGTTGACGGTGCTCCCTGGGACCGACACCGGCAATCCAGCGAGGAGCGCGGACATCCGCGCGACGTTTCGATTGTCCTCGCCGGCTTGGTTTGCTGCGCCCATGTAGACGTCGTCGATCGAAGCCGGATTGATGTCGGCGGTCGTGACAGCGTGTTTGATGGCGATGGCAGCGAGGTCGTCGGGCCGCATGGAGCTCAGCCCGCCTCCATATCGGCCAAAGGGTGTTCTGCAGGCGGAGACGATGGCGGCTTGGCGTGTCATAGGAGGGGGATTGTAGGGAAAGCGGGGCGGTCGTCCGGTCACGACACCTCCGGGAGGCACTCCACCGTACGGGTGAGCCAACCGGTGCCCGAACTGTGGCCGCCAGGCGTTTTAGCGCGTTCGGGCTGGGGGGAGCGAATCGTGTCCGACACTGCGGGCACCCTCCTCTCTCCGCCCGCCCTCGGGCCTGCACGGGGCTCGGGGGCGGCGTCGGGAGCGGGTCAGGCCGGGGCCGCAAAGCGGTCGGCGTCGACGGATTCTCGGAGGGCCGTAAACACGTCGGCTGCGAGGTCGTCTCCGATGGCGTCTCGCCACTCGAAGGGGCCTCGCGGATAGTTGACGCCCGCCCGCATCGCGATGTCGATGTCAGCAGGCTCCGCCACGCCGTCGTGTGCCGCCCACGCAGCCTCGTTCATCACCGCCGCGAGGATGCGCATGAACGCGATCTGCTGGGCTGGCGTGACTTTGGCCTCTGAGTCCGCAGTTGCCTTCTCGCACCATCGAGCCGCGAGGTCGGAAAGTGCGTGGATGCCCGTTGCCGCCTCCTGGGGCGGGCGCAGCACCGCGACAGGCGCGTCGCCCGACCAGTCATACACGCCGCACGAACTCTTGCGTCCGAGATGTCCCTCGGCAACAAGCTGTTCCTGCGTGTGGCTTGGCATGAGGCGGGCCGGTTTGTTCCACTGCTCCCAGACGCTCCGGGTGGTCGCTGTATTGACGTCGTGTCCAATGAAATCAGTCAGTTCAAACGGGCCCATGCGGAAGCCACCGATCGACTTCATGGCGGCGTCGATGGTCGCGGGGTCCGCAAGACCGTCCTCGAGGCATCGGAAGGCCTCCAGGTAGTAGGGCCGGGCGACACGGTTGACAATGAACCCAGGCGTGTCGGCGCCCCGCGCGACTTGCTTGCCCCAGCTCGTTGCAATCTCGGCAACGCGATCGAGCACGTCCGGTTTGGTCTTCGCGCCGCGGACCACTTCGACGAGTTTCATGATCGGCGCCGGGTTGAAAAAGTGCATACCACACGTTCGCTCCGGGCAGCCGAGACGGTCGCCAAGCTCGCCAACGGAGAGTGACGACGTATTGGTGGCGATGATTGCGTCGGCGGGAAGCACCTTGACGATCTCTCCGACGGCAGCAACCTTGATGTCAAGGTCTTCGACGATGGCTTCGACGAAAAGATCGCAGTCGCCGAGGTCGCTCATCGTGGCGGCGTGCAGCAGGCCGCGGACCCTGGCCGCGGTTGCTTCATCCATCCTACCCTTGGCGACGCTCCGGTCGACGCGTCCGCCCATTCCTTGGATGGCCCATGC
>CAZMPA010000074.1:7949-10229 GCA_964567915.1 uncultured Isosphaeraceae bacterium
CCCGCCCCCCGAGCGACACCGACCACATGCACTGCCCAGCGGGCAGTGGCCGCGACCGGCGAAATGCCGGCACCCATGGCGCCGGCTCCGAGGATTCCAAGTGTGGGCATCGGTTGCGTCCTACTGACCAGTGAATTCGGGTGTTCGTTTCTGCAGGAAGGCCGTCACGCCTTCGAAGTGATCTCTGGTGCGTCCTGCGGTTTCCTGGGCGAATGCTTCGGCCTCGAGCTGCTCGGTGAGCGAGCGTTCGAAGGAGTCATTGAGCAGCCGCTTGGTCAGAGACAGTGCCTTGCCGGGAAGCGAAGCGAGCCGTCCGGCCATGGCAGCCGTGGCTGCGTCAAGCTCACTCGCCGGGACGACCTGATTGACCAGTCCGATGGCCAATGCTTCGTCGGCCTTGACGGGCCGCCCTGTCATACACAGTTCCATGGCCCGACCGAGGCCGACGAGGCGGGGAAGCGTCCAGGTGCTGGCCGAGTCCGGAACGAGCCCGACATTGATGAACACTTCGATGAACTTGGCGTGCTCGGACGCGATGCGAATATCGCAGGCGAGCGCGAGGCTGCAGCCGGCGCCGGCCGCGACGCCGTTGACAGCTGCGATGACCGGCTTGTCCATCGTGCGGATGATTTTGACCCAGGGGTCGTAGCGTTTCTTCAGGTCGGCGCCGAGTGCAGGCACGTGACCGGGTACATACTTGCGTTCGAGATCACCAAGGTCCTGCCCGCTACTGAATGCGCGGCCAGCTCCGGTGATGACGACGACGCGGACATCTGGGTCCTTTGCCGCCTGCTTGAGTGCTGCGATGAACTCGCCGCTGAAGTCGTCGTTGAAGGCGTTGAGTACGTCTGGGCGATTGATCGTGATCGTCCCGACGCCATCATCGCTGGTCAGTTCAAGGGTCGAGAACTCAGTGGCTGTGGCCATGGCTTCCTCACTTGCCCGTGAAGGTCGGGCGTCGCTTCTCCATGAAGGCGGTCATGCCTTCCTTCTGATCCTGTGTGTCGAACAACTCGTAGAACAACTGCCGTTCTCTGACCAGTCCGTCGGAAAGGGTCTTCTCTTCGGCATTGAGGACGGACTCCTTGGCGTTACGGAGTGAGATCGGCGCCTTGGTTGCGATGGCGTGGGCCACGCTGAGTGCCTCATCGAACCAGTGTTCGCGGGGGACGACGCGGCTGACGAGCCCGTGCGTCATGGCCTCCTTCGCCGAGAGGAACCGGCCGCTCAGGACGACGTCCATGGCGATCGCCTTGCCGACGGCGCGGGTCAGGCGCTGCGTTCCGCCCGCGCCCGGCATCACGCCGATGTTGATCTCGGGCTGTCCGATCTTCGCGTTCTCACTGCAGACGATGACATCGCAGTGCATCATGAGTTCGCAGCCACCGCCCAACGCAAATCCACTGACTGCGGCCACGATGGGCTTGCGGATCCGCTTGATACGTTCCCACTGCGTGAACTGGTCCTTCTGCTCCATCTGGGCGCGGGTGGCCGTGGCCATGTCTCCGATGTCAGCGCCCGCCGCCCAGGCGCGTTCGCCACCAGCGAGCAGGATGACGCGAATCGAGTCGTCGGCATCGAAGCCCTCCAGAAGTCCCGCCAGATCACACATCAACTCCAGGTTGAGCGCGTTGAGGACCTTGGGCCGGTTGATTCGGATGATCGCGATGTCGCCGTCGAGTTCGGTCAGGAGATGTTGTTCGTTGCTCATCAGGCTTCCTCCCGCACTTGGCGTTCCGCGCGGTCGATGACCTTTGCGAGAACGGACTTGGGCAGCACCCGCTGCACCTGTGTGCCGCGGCCGAGCAGGGTATCACCGGCCCACGCGGTCACGGTGCATGTCAGCGTTGTATCGTCCAGTTCGACTGCCTCGGCGCGAACCTGAACTGTCGCGCCAACCGCGGCCGGCGCGAGGTGGTCGATCGACAGATGGCGGCCAATTCCTTCCTCGTGTGGGTCCAGGTGGGGAGCAAGGACCTTGCGGGCCGCAAGTTCCATGTGGTGCGCCATCGACCAGGTCGAGTACACCCGGTGGACGACGACGCCGTCGAAAACCGGGCACATGTCCTCGGTCACCTGAACTTCCACCGTGGCGGTGTTGCCAATCTGGAGCGTGGACTTCATTCGGGCGTCATGGTACGGCGATGGATGGGCACTACTATCGCGGCCATGGAGTTGCTGGCTGTATTCGGGATCGCCGCCGGTCTCTGGGCGGTGGGCGGCGTGTGGCTGCTCATTTGTCGGGCCCGCCGACCGGCCGGAGGCGCCGCTGCGTCCGCG
>CAZMPA010000075.1:0-3516 GCA_964567915.1 uncultured Isosphaeraceae bacterium
GGCCGCATACCGCGAACACGTTGGCTGAAACCTGCAGTGCCGCCCCACGAGCGGGCTGAGTGTGGCCTGGTAGACGCGGATGAGCATGAGCTCCAGCCAGGCCAGGATGGAACGCCGACGCCTCACGACGCTGCCTCCTTCCATGCAACGGTCCTGCGAACCGCCTGATCCAGCCACACAATGTACTGCTCGAGCGTGGCGACGGCGTGTGGTTCGACGACGACCACCACTTCGACGTGACTTGGCCACTGCCCGCTCAGGCTCCGAAAGGCCGCGCGAAGCAGTCGCTTGACTCGATTCCGTCGGACGGCCCCGCCAACCCGCCGGCCGACCGCCATACCCATGCGGTCCGGGGGATCGCTGCGTTGCGAGACGTGCACACGAAGCGGGCCAGCCCGGCCGCGACGGCCTTCCTTGAACAGCCGCTCGAACTCCCTTCGCTTCCTGATGCGAGGCCCGCGGTCCCTTGCAGTGTCTGGTCGATCAGGCACTGGTCTGGTCCAGTGCCTTCTGATACCGCTTCATCAGGCGATTGCGGGTCACCACACCCGTGGCGTGGCGGCCGGTCAGTACGGGAAGCGCGTCAACGTCTGCTCTTGAGAACTTCTCAAGCACGACATCGAGCGTTTCGTCGGTCGACACAGAGGGAAGATCCGTCCGTTGCAGTTCGCTGACCTGCAGGAGGGGAATGGCCTCCCTGAAGACGAGCGCGGCCTTGAGATCCTGGCCCGTGACCATTCCGCAATAGTCGCCATTGTCGTCGACGACGACGATGTCGTCGACCGAGGGATCCTCTGCGAGCGCTACGAGGCTCGATGCCGGATCCCGCAACCGGACGGTTCGCGGTTCATCAAGGAGCAGGTCATGCACTGTCAGCCTTGCGAGGATGGTCATCTCGCCCGTCTCTGCGATTCGAATGCCAGCCTCCCGCAGCCGTGCCGAGTAGATGGAGTCTCGGCACAGCCAGCGTGCCACGATTGTGGCGACGACCGCCGCGAGCATGAGGGGCAGGATGATCTGATAGTGGCGGGTGAGTTCGTACACGATGAGGATGCCCGTCAGCGGCGCGTGCGTGACGGAAGCGACCATGGCCGCCATGCCCACAAGGGCGAATCTGGCAGGTGTTCCGTGTTCGAGCAGGCCAACGGACTCGAGCCCGAGACCCAATGCAGCGCCGACCAGCGCGCCCATCATGAGCGAGGGCGCAAACATGCCACCGGCGCCACCCGAGCCAATTGTCAGGCAGGTCCCGACGAGTTTGAACGCGAGCAGTCCCAGTAGGGTCAGAATGAGCATCTGCTCACCGGAGGACGTGCCGTCCATCTCGTAAGCCGCCGGAGAGAGTAAGTGTGTGATCTCTGGATAGCCGTTTCCGTAGAAGGCCGGCAACTCCGGGCCGAATGTCAACAGGGCGATCAGGCCGAGCACGGCAAGCAGCAGGCCGCCGATCGCGGGCCTCGTCCAGACTGGGACGGGCAAGGCGCCGAGCGTGCGGCTGGAGACATCGAGTCCTCGAATGAAGATGGCCCCGACCACGCCGCATGCCAGGCCGAGCACGATATAGGCCGGCATGTAGAGCATCTGGAAGTTGCCTTCCTGCACGATGAAGTCGCCGCCCAGTTCGAAGATTGCGGCGTCGTGAAGGATGCCCTGAATGGAGGCCGATGCGACGACTGCCGCAATGACGATGGGCGTGAATGTGCGAAGCGAGAAGTCTCGCAGCAGAATCTCCATCACAAACAGCACGCCGGCAATGGGGGCATTGAAGACCGCAGCAATTCCCGCGGCGGCGCCGCACCCGAGCAGCGTGGTTCCGTTCTGACTGTTGACGCCCAGAGCCCGGCCAACCGTCGAGCCAAGCACGGCTCCGATCGTCACGATGGGACCTTCCGCCCCTGCCGAGCCACCCGAGCCAATTGTCAGCGTGCTGCAGATCCACTTCTGAATGCCGACGCGGGCGCGGATCCTGCCCCGCCGGCGAAGCACGGCGTAGATCACCGTTGTGACGCCGGGTCCAATGTACGGCGCATTGATGCCACGCCGAGCGAGGCCCACCAGCAGCCCGCCTGCCGCGGGGCCGAGCAGAACCGCCAGCCAGATCCAGGTCGGATCCAGCGTGCTTTCGGCTGATTCGATGGCCCGAAGGGGGGCAAGGAAGAGCGTCGCCACGACCCCCATGAGCAGGCCGATGCCAGCCGCCAGGAGGTACATGTACCAATCACCTTGCAGGCCCAGCCTGAGGCCGGTTCTTCGAATCCTGCGAATCGCGTTGGGCATCGTCAGTTGGGCTCCCTGGGCCCTGCGGGGGCGAAGGGGCGGAGTCTACCGGAGGGCGGCTCGACACCGCTGCGGGGACCATGGTAGAATCGCCCGATTCAGACCCCACAGGCAGATCAGGGAGTACCCAAGGCATGATTGAAGCCCTCCGCAGCGATGAAATCGTCGAGAAGATCGGCGGCCGGTTCAAGTTGTGCGCCCTGATCCAGCGGCGTCTTCGAGAGATCGCGGTGGATGGCGCTCGACCGCTTGTCGAGCGGGAGGGACGGACCGACCTCGAAGTCGTCATCGAAGAGATCATGCAGGACAAGATCACACCGCGGTGGGTCGATGCGACCGAGGGGTCGTACAAGGGTGGCGCGGGGTGGCCACTTCAGGAGGCGTGAGCATGCCTCGTCGGCGGACACTCGTCGGCGTCACGGGGGGCATCGCCGCATACAAGACAGCAGCATTGGTGAGCCTCCTGGTCAAGGCCGGTGATGAGGTCACGGTCGCCATGACCGAGTCGGCAACGCGGTTCGTTGCCGCCTTGACGTTTGAGTCGCTCTCGGGCCGGCGTGTCTACACCGATCCATTCACTCCGCACACGGAGCCGACCAGCCAGCACGTCGATTACGCGAGGGCGGCCGACGTGATGATCGTGGCGCCGTGCAGCATGAACTCGCTGGCCAAGTTCGCCGGTGGGTACGCCGATGACGCCGTGTCACTGTTGGTGGCGGCCATCGACCGTACACGCGTCCCGGTACTGCTGGCACCTTCGATGAATGCCGACATGCTCGCGCAGCCGGCGACGCAACGCAATCTGGAGACGCTGGCGGGCGACGGATTCACCGTGCTGGCTCCCGATTCAGGCTGGCAGGCCTGCCGCACAGACGGTTGCGGCCGACTTCCCGAGCCCGAGGCACTTGTCGCCGCGATCGATGCGGCGGTCGCGGCCGGCGTATGACCAGCGAGCCGTCCCCCCCCGTGCGGGGGGGCCGGCCCCCGCGCGGCCCCGGGGGGCGGGTGGCGGGGCCCCCCCGGGCGGCCGCCCCCCCCCCCCCCCCCCCGGGGGGGGGCCCCCCCCCCCCCCCGCCCCCCCCCGGGGGGAGTGGTTCACAGCATCGCCAGCGACGTCGATGGCAGCAGCACGCACCCCCTCAGTCGCTGCGCGACAGCTCCCCCCCCCGCGGGGGGGGGGTCCTGGGGTTGAGTCGCGGGGGGGGGGGGCCGCGGGGCGCCGTGCTCCCCCCGCGGCGG
>CAZMPA010000075.1:3526-10199 GCA_964567915.1 uncultured Isosphaeraceae bacterium
GTGTCAACGATGTCATGGCCCTATACACCCGCACGCGGGGGAGCTGACATGTGTTTCAGTCGCTCTGGAGGGGGACCGCGGTCGGCCTTCGTCCACCGGCGTCGTGTGCTCAATGAAGCTTGCGAGGCGTCGCCGACGTACAGGGTGCTGCAACTTGCGAACGGCCTTTGACTCGACCTGACGGACACGCTCCCGCGTGACCTTGAAGATGCGGCCGACCTCCTCAAGCGTGTAGGTATACCCATCGCCGATGCCGTAGCGGAGCTTGAGGATCTCCCGTTCACGGTACGTCAGCGTCTTGAGCACGTCGTTGATCCGTGTTCGGATCATCTCGCTCGTCGCCGTCTCCGAGGGCGCTTCCTGACGTTCGTCTTCGATGAAGTCGCCAAACTGGGAATCTTCCGATTCGCCGACTGGCCTGTCGAGGCTGATCGGGTGCCGGGAGATATTCATGACCCGACGCGTCTCGTCGACGCTCATGTCCGCCTCAGCGGCAAGTTCCTCGATCGTGGGCTCGCGGCCCATGATCTGCAGCAGTCGCTTCTGGATGGTGCGAAGCTTGGACATCGTTTCGATCATGTGCACCGGGACGCGGATGGTCCGGGCATGGTCGGCGATGGCGCGGGTGATCGCCTGGCGGATCCACCATGTGGCATACGTCGAGAACTTGTACCCACGCATGTACTCGTACTTGTCGACGGCCCGCATGAGGCCGGTGTTCCCTTCCTGAATGATGTCGAGGAATGGGAGCCCCCGGTTGCGGTACTTCTTGGCGATCGACACCACAAGTCGGAGGTTGCCGCCGCTGAGATCACGCTTGGCCTGCTCGTACTCCTCTAACACGCCTTCAAGTCGCGTGAGCCGCTCCTGCAGCTCTTCCGGCGAGTCGAGGACGAGATCGCCGAGTCCGCGGAGTTCCTCCCGCATGACCGCGATGTCATCGGGATCGTGGCGAGACGGGTTCGCTTCGGCTCGCGTGAGCTCTCGCAAGACTTCCTGGAGCTTGCGGTTGATGGACTGCAACTTGCGGAGCAGTGGCTGAATCTTCGCGGTCCGCAGACAGCACTCTTCAAGCAGGGACGCCATGCGGCGTCGACGCCGGATCATCTGCTCGAGCAGTCTGGAACGAGTGCGTTCCGAGGCGCCGTCGCGGATGCGCTGCCAGTCTGCCTCGTTCGCGGCGAGCATACGTCGGACCGAGCCCATATTGATTGGAATGCGGCTTGCGATCTTCTCCTTCGCATTTTCCTCCGCGGTGGAGATTCGCATCGTTCGGTCAAAGGGGAGTTCGCCATTGTGGACCTGCTGGAGGACGTCGCAGGCCTGGCGGACGGAGAAGTCGGACTCAAGGACCAGTCGACGGAAGATCATTCTCGTCGTCTCAATCTTCTTGGCCAGCCTGATCTCCTCCTCCCGCGTGAGCAGCGGAATCGTGCCCATCTGGGTGAGGTACATGCGAATGGGATCGTCGATCTTCTTTGACCCCGGCTCGCCAATCGCTTCCTGCACCGCCGCGGCCTCTGCCTCGTCCAGCAGGGGATCCGGCGGTTCGATCTGGCCACGCGCGGCCGCTTCCTCTGCGGCCTGCTCGGCCGCCTCGGCCAGTTCCTGCGCCCGAATCTCCTCCTCCGACGCCAGATTGAACGTTCGGCGTGGGTTGTCCCGCTTGAATCGCAGGTTGGTCTGCAGCGGTCCGTAGAAGTGCGGCCCGCGGTGGGACCGCTTGTCGAGGTAGTTCGTGAACTCGATGCCGAAGCCCCGAATGGTGATCAGGAACTCGTCCATTTTGTCCGGTCGAATGAATTCGTCGGGGAGTGCGGTATTCATCTCCTCGAATGACATCCAGCCTCGCTCGCGGCTGAGGCCGAGCAGGTCACGCATGGTCGGGTGCATGGTTGGGATCTCGAAGTTGCTCACAGATTCAGTCCTCCTGCCGGCCTGATCGCAGGGCGGCGGTGTTGTCGATGTCACCCAGAGGCACGCGGCATTGCCGCGGCTCTGGGACCCATTCCTCTCAGGTGCTCAATGATTGCCGCGGCGGCCTGTGGGTCGCGTGCGGTGCTTTCTTTCCAGTCACTCATTCGCCTCCGGGACTCGGCCTCGTGGACGCATCGGCGCAGCGCGTCAAGGCACACGGCGTGCGCCTCGTCCTCGTCGCCGCCGGCGGCCTCGACCAGCCGTTGGCCGTCGAAATACAAGTTGGATGCCACGGGCCGGTCATCGGCATTCTGAAGGGCATCCAGGGTGTGTTGCACCGAAACAGTTCCGGTGGCATGCAGATCAATCAGGGTCATGCCGATTCGTCTGGCGGCGGGGTCGCAGTAGCCAGCAACCTCTTCGGCAGACGGGCAGTGGGCATGGTTACACGTAAAGAGTGCCACGCCGACCCGGTCGAGCTCGGCCCGCCTCAAGGCTGGCACAGAGGCGGTTTCCTCAGCAGGTGCCGCATCACCGGCGTCCTGCGGTGACGCCTTGGACCGCTTCTGCAGTTGGTCGGAAATGACGGCCGGGGCGACGCCGGCCAACTCCGCGAGCCGCGTGGTCACCATGGCCCGCCGAAGTGGCGGCGCCGTGTGCAGGCCCGTTCTGGCAAGGGAGTCCAGGAAGACTTCGACGGCCTGCTGCCGCGCCGAGAGACCTGGTGTGGCGGCGAGCGACGCCTCCAGTCGACCGAGCATGAAGGCGAACGCGTCGTCCGCTTCAGAGACGGCCGTGTCGAACCGCTCTTGGCCATTCGGCTCGTGCAGCAGCGTGTCAGGATCCATCCCGTCTGGCAGCACGCAGATTCGCACATCGATGTTCTGGGCGAGCACGACCGGAATGGCACGCTCCGCTGCCCGCTGTCCGGCCTCGTCGCCGTCGAAGAGGAGGATGGCCTCCTTGCAGAGTCGAGCGAGGAGCCGAGCGTGATCGGGAGTCATCGCGGTTCCGAGCGTGCCCACCACATTGGTGACGCCTGCCTGGTGGCATGCGATGACGTCGGTGTAGCCCTCTGCGACAATGACCTGGCCCTTGCTGAGAATCTCCCGCCGGGCCAGATGAAGTCCGTACAGCGTTCGCCCCTTGTGGAACAGATCGTGCTCGGATGAATTGAGATACTTGGGCGTGTCTTCGGCATCAAGAATGCGGCCGCCGAACGCGATCGGCTGTCCGGCCTCGTCGGCAATCGGGAAGATGAGCCTGTTCCTGAACGCGTCGTACGCGTTGCCGTCGTCCTTCTGCTTGGCGAGTCCCGCGGCGACCAGCACCTTGGCGGGCATGTCGTCGCCGGCGATGGCGTCAAGCATCGTGCGCCAGCCTTCGGCGGCGCATCCAAGTTCGAACCGCTCGGCCATCTCGTCGCTGATTCCGCGGCTGACGATGGCATCGCGGGCGATGTGTCCGAGCGTCTCGTCTGCCAACATGGCGCGAAAGTGAGCGTGCGCCGTCTGCATCGCGCGACGAAGCCACGACCTGCGACTGTTGCGTTCTGCGTGGTCAGGGGATCGGTCATCCGTCAGGTCGATACCCGCCCGTTCGGCAAGAAAGCGAAGCGCCTCGCCGAAGTCCTTCCGCAGGTATTCAGTGACGAAGGAGAAGCAATCGCCTGCCGCGCCACATGCGTGGCACTTGTAAAAGGCAGCGGCTTTGTGCGTCACGACGGCAAAGGATGGACGGCTGTCGTCGTGGAAGGGGCACAGGCCCACGTGCTCCCGGCCACGCGGCTGTAGTGCCACGTGCTCTCCGACGAGGGCGACCAGATCGGTTGCCTCCCGAACTCGTTCTATCTCATCTCGCGTCGCCATCGAACGCTCTGCCATCCCGATCGCTGCCCAGCCCACGCGGGGCCGGAGAAACCCTGTCACCAGAACACGCCGACCCGGGGGGCTGGCGTGACACCTCTGCACCAATCGCCCATCCAAGGGGTGGGCCGAGCCTCGTTGGCCCCACGACCCGCGATCAGACCGCGGATACACCCTTCACACTCTGAAGGGGAGGGGCTGCGGGGACCAACCGCGACGATCGGCGCAAAGCGGAGCCGATATGAAATCGACCGATTTGCTGCCGAAGCACCGCGAGCCGGAACCCGGGCTCTGTTCAAATTGATGCGGATCAGGGAGCGTGGAGGGGTAAGGTTGTGGGGGAGTCAGGCCTGTTGGCGGTGAAACCGCCGGTTGTCGCTGATGCACCCTGCAAAGTCAAGACGCTCTGAACCGTCTGAATAGATAGCCCCTCACGGGGCGTCTGCTACTAAAAAACCGATAAAAAACCATCGGAGGGCCAAATTGCCTCCGTTTGGAGTCACATTCAGCCCTCGCCAGCGGCCTGCTTCTGCTGCCGAGTCCAGCCGTACTTTCGTCGCAACGGCTTGACTACCAGGCCGTTACGAATTGCTTTGGCGGTGGTCTTGATTCGAGTCGGGCGGCCATCAATCACCGCGCGAACGCTCTGAATATTCGGCTTGATCTTTCGCTTGGAAATGCCACTGGGCTTCAGGCCGATGCCGCCCTGGGCCTTCGGCCGGCCGCGGTAGTGGATCTTGCGGCCGGTGGTCGTGCGGGCGCCTGTGAATGTGCATACGCGTGGCATGGGATCCTGAGCCTCCGAGCCGTGATGGCCATCCGGGATAGGGACAAAGGGCAGAATCGAGGATGGTACTCGGGCTCCAGAGGCCGGTCAAGCACGGGTTCTGGGGGTGTTTGAGCGGTCGCCGCAAGGACGCCGGGGCTCGGGGCAGGCCCCAGGTGGGGGCTTCAGGCCGACTCGCGAGCCTCGTGGGGCTGCTCCAGGTCGTCCAGCGTACAGGTGCCGTCGATCGCCCGCTCGTCAATCACGTATGTCCGACCGCTTCGGTCACCGTCCGGCAGGTCATACATGAGGTCCAGCATGAAGGCGTCGATCACTGCTCGAAGTGCTCTGGCCCCCGTCCCCCGTTCCATGGCTTCTTGGGCAAGCTTGGACATGGCGGCCTTGGTGAACTCCAGAGTCGCGCCCTCGATTCTGAACAGGTGCTCGTACTGGCGGGCGATGGCGTTGCGAGGTTCAGTCAGGACCCGCACCATCTGCTGCTCGTCGAGCGGGAGCAGTGGGGCGATGACTGGCAGGCGGCCGATCAGTTCGGGAATCAATCCGAACTGCAGGACGTCATGCGGTGTGACTTTAGCGAGAATGGTCTGGTCGTCCAATCCGTCGCCCTGTGTCTCGGCATTGAAGCCGATCTGGCTTCTGCCCAGACGTCGATGAATAAGGTTGTCGATCCCCTCGAACGAGCCACCGCAGATGAACAGAATGTGGCTGGTGTCCATCTGGATGTACTGCTGCTCGGGGTGCTTGCGGCCGCCTTGCGGGGGGACGTTTGCCACGACGCCCTCGAGCATCTTGAGCAATGACTGCTGCACGCCCTCGCCACTGACGTCCCGCGTGATCGAGACGTTGTTGGACGTCTTGCCGATCTTGTCGATCTCGTCGATGTAGATGATGCCTCGCTGCGCAGCTTCCAGGTCATAGTCGGCCGCCTGGAGCAGTTTGAGCAGCAGGTTCTCGACATCTTCTCCGACGTATCCAGCTTCTGTCAGCGTCGTCGCATCGCCGATGGCGAACGGGACGTTGAGGACTCGACTGAGCGTTCGTGCGAGAAGCGTCTTGCCGGTGCCGGTTGGTCCGATGAGCAGCACGTTGGACTTGTCCAACTCAATGTCGGCGTCACCTTCCTCCAGATGGACGAGTCGCTTGTAGTGGTTGTGCACGGCCACGGAAAGCGTCCGTTTGGCGATGCCCTGCCCGATGACGTATTGGTCGAGGAACTCGTTGATCTGCCGGGGCGTCGGGATCGACGTGAACAGCGGCTGGCTCGTGCTCAGCCGCCGTTTTTCCTGGCGAAAGATGTTCTGGCAGAGATCGGTGCAGTTTGAGCAGATGTAGATATCGCTCGGGCCCTCGACCATCGGGCCGACTTCCCGCGAGGTCTTGCCGCAGAACGAGCACGTCGTGACGCGTCGACCGCGGAATCCGCCATCGTCTCCGCCAGACCCACCGCCGGACGGCGGTTCGGCTGGCGGTGCGCCGTCGCCCGATCCTGTGTCTCCGTCCGTGCCGCCTGCATGATCATCTCCGGAGAGCATGCGGGCGGCGTCGTGCATTGGTTCGTTGTTGTCATGTGCCGAAGGCATGTGGCTTTTCTCGCTGCATGACTGCCGCTCGACCGCGGCAACCCGAACCGGAGTGTAACGATCGCCGTTCGATCGCTGCGTCGTCATCATGACATCAATTCTCGCGGAATCCCGTAGAATCCCACCAGAACGAGCCACTCAGGGCGATTTCGTCGGCCCTGATCCGTTGTCGAGGCCGATCAACGACGCGCGAGCGCGTTCGAATTCCTCTTCGGAAAGGGTGCCCTGATCTCGAAGTTGCCTGAGCTCCTGCAGGGTAAAGGCGCCGCCGGTTCGGCCCGCGGCCGCTCGAAGCTTCCGCCTGACCGCGCCGCGCACACCCCACGCCCCCAGAATGATGGCGCCCAGAATGAGGCTCGGAAGGAGAATGGGGGTCAGGTCACGCGGACCATGTACAGGCGGAGTCGAGGCTGAGAACAGCCAGCCGATCATGACGCCGCGGCGGCCTTTTCCTCTTCGACCCTCTTGTTCCACTCATCGACTGGCATGTCAGTCACTGTGGCGACGGACACGAGATGGTCGGC
>CAZMPA010000076.1:0-10115 GCA_964567915.1 uncultured Isosphaeraceae bacterium
CGCCGCATGTACGACCGGTACGGCCACGAGGGTCTGCGGCAGCGGCCCGGCCACGACTTCCGGTCAATGAACCCCGACGACATCTTCTCGATGTTCAGCGACATCTTCGAGGGCATGGGCGGCCGCGGCGGGCGTCGCCGTTCCTCCCGCGGCTACGACCTGGAGTACCAACTCGATATCACGCTCGAGGAAGCGTTCCACGGTGACGAGAAGGACATCACGTTTACCAGACTCGACGTCTGTGACTCGTGCGGCGGCGATGGGGCGGCGCCGGGAAGCTCGCCCGAGCCATGCAGCACTTGCGGCGGAAACGGACAAGTTGCGCAGGCTGGCCTCGGTGGCATGTTCCGCATGGTGACGGCGTGTCCTGCATGCCGAGGCAAGGGCAGGGTCGTATCTGATCCCTGTAACGCGTGCGACGGGCAAGGCCGGCGAAGCGTCGAGCGTAAGTTGACCGTTCGGATTCCTGCAGGGATTCATCACGGTCAGGCGGTGCGCTTGCAGGGCGAGGGAGAACCTCCGACGCCAGACGTCGATTCCGGGGGAAGTGGGCCGCGTGGGGACCTCCACGTAGCTGTTCGGATCGAACAGCACGATCGCTTCGAGCGTGAAGGCAACGACCTGATGGTGCTGGTGCCGGTGAATTTCACGCAGCTCGCCATGGGCGCCGAAGTCGAGGTTCCGACGCTCGATTCTCCCGAGCCGCACATCATCCACGTGCCGGCGGGCACACAGAACGGCGAACTCTTCCGCGCGCAGGGCCGAGGCATGCCCGACCTTCGTGGGGGCCGCCCCGGTGAACTCGTCGCAGTTCTGCATCTTGTGGTGCCCAGACATCTGACCGACGACCAACGTGATCTTCTCAAGCAGTACGCCGAAACCGAGGACGTCGCCGTCGACGCCGATCCGCCTGGGTTCTGGACGCGAATCAAGGAGGCCGTGCGGGGCCACTGACCCCGGCGGCGAGGTGCACCATGAACACCGACGAGATGCCTGTCGACCCTGTCAGCGAAGCGGAAGACACGTCGCCCGAAGAGGACTCGATCGTCGTGGACGATGCGCTCATCGGTCAGATCACCGATGAAGCCGAGGGCGATTTGCGTTCAGTACTCGAGTGGTATGCCGACGAGTTGGAATCCTCAAAGTCCGACCGGCTACGCGCGCTGGCGGAACTCTCCAACAATCAGCGCCGGGCCAGCGAGAACGAAGTGCGAGTGAGCCGAGCGGCCGTCGCGGGCGCGCTGCGATCGCTCCTGACGGTGTCGGACCAACTCGATCTCGCCCTGAATCAGAACGAGGCGTCCATGTCGGCGGAGCAGTTTGCAGAAGGCGTGCGCCTGGCCCGCGATGAATTCATGAAGGTACTGGCGGATCTGGGCGCTCATCGCATTGAACCGGAAGTTGGGGATGAGTTCGATCCACAACGCCACGAGGCGATGCTGCAGCAACCGGCGGACGACATTGAGACAGGGCACATCACTATGGTGATGCAGCCCGGCTTCGAGACCGACCATCACGTGCTTCGCGCCGCCAAGGTGGCCGTGGCTCCCTGACGTCCATGCCGACTTACGAATATCGCTGCAAGGCGTGTGAGCACGCGTTTGACCTGGTGCAGTCCATGACGGCACCGGTGAAGCGCAAGTGCCCCGAGTGCGGCAAACTCCAACTTGAGCGTTTGATCGGCGTGGGAGCCGGGTTCATCATCAAAGGCGGCGCCGCTTCGGCCAAGACGGAGGCTGCGGAAAAGGCGGCCGACGAGACGGCTCGCAAGAAGGCGAAGGAGTCGGGCGGCAAACCCGAGAAGGCCGGCAAGCCCAACGCTGCCTCGAAATCGGATGCAGCTGCCGCACCGCCATCCGATGACTCGTCGACGAGCAGTGATTCAACTCCCAAGAAGCCTGACACGAAGAAACCGGCAGATCCTCCCGAGCGGAAGATTTCGGGCGCCACATCGACACCGACCCATGCCGCTCGCGAGGGCCGCGGCGTCGGCAATCTCGTCGACCAGGCCAAGCGGCGGGCGAAAGAGGCGTCACCGAAGAAGTCGAGAAAGCCCAGACAACGCCCATCAAAGTAGGCTGTGGGCTCCCTGAGAGCGGGCCAGCCCCGGTTCTTGGATTGGTCCTTGATGCGCCGGTGAGCCGGTGCCACACTCGGCTGATGGAATGCCGGCTCCAGCACATCCTGTTTGTCGTTACGGCGTGCACAATTGTTGCGGAGTCTGCCGACCTGACCGTCGACGATGACCTGATGGATTTTCCTCAGGCCATGTTTACCGACATCCAGTCGGCTGTGAATGCAGCGAGCAGCGGCGACACCGTGCTGGTCTATCCCGGTACCTATACGGGGGCGGGCGATCAGGTCGTTGACACACTGGGAAAGTCGATCACGATTCGAGGCGAGGACACGACAGGCGATGTCGTCATTGACGGCGAAGATGAGCGGCGGTGCCTGCTCAGTTCGACCGCGGCGGCACCCTCCATGCTGATTGAGCGGCTCACGTTTCTCAGGGGATTCGCCGAGAGTGGTGGAGGCATCAAGGTGACCGGCCACGGGCCGACGTTCAAGTGGTGCAGCGTCAGGGACTGCCGCGCGAGCGAGAGTGGCGCTGGCGTGGTGCTCTCAAGTAGCAGTGCGGTGTTCGAGAATTGCCAGGTTGTCGGAAACGAGGCCGAGGTCAATGGCGGGGGCATCCTGGCGATGCACAGCGACGCCATCTTTCAGAACTGCTCTGTGACCTCAAACACTTCGCACTATTTCGGTGGCGGCATCTGGTCGGATTCATGCTCCTTCGAGTTCGCTGGCACCATCGTGTCGGACAATACGACGGCGCATGGCGGCGGCGGCATCAGGCTCAGCGGCCCGTTCGCGACGCCGACGTTCGAGGATTGCACCATTTCGAACAATAACTGCGACGGGTCATTCAGTGCCGGTGGCGGCGTCTACATCTACCAGTCGGTAGCGACGTTCAGAAACTGTGACATGACCAATAACTTTGCTGGCGGAAGCACTGGGAGTGGCGGCGGCGTGTTCTGCTGGTCGAGCGACTCGACGTTTGTCGAGTGCGACATCAGCGGAAACGCCGTGACGCAGCAGGGGGGTGGCATGAAGGCTTATGACTGCAGCCCGACTCTCACGACTTGCGACCTCTCTGACAACTCCGCACGATACGGCGGAGCGGTCGCCTGTCAGGATCACGCCCATGCGTCGCTCGATGTGTGCAGACTTTCTGGAAACCAGGCGGAGGAGGGCGGAGCGGTGTGGTGTCAGCAGTTCTCTTCGCCGCACCTGACGGCCTGCCTGGCCCGGGACAACACGGCGATCACAGCGGGAGGGGGCGTGTACGCCTCGACGAATGGTTGCAGCCCTGCTGCGGGCCTGACAAGCTTCTGCAACAACGTGCCGACACATATTGATGGTTGGTCCTGGCAAGACCTCGGAGGCAATTGTTTCCAGGACACATGCGAGGACATCAACGGCGACGGTCTTCCCGACGCGTGCCAGTGTCTGCCTGATTTCGATGAGGACGAGCAGGTGGCGATCGACGATCTGTTAATACTTCTCGACTCGTGGGGGTGTACCGCCTGCCCCTCCCAGGACCTCAACGGAGACGGTGTTGTCAACATCGATGACCTGCTCGCCGTCATGTCCCTGTGGGGCCCGTGCGCCACGGAGTAGGCGTACTGGGGTGACCCGGACACCGGCGCGGGCGGCGCGGGACTGATACGATTCCGCAGGATGCCCATTCGATATACGGCGAGGATTCTCGACCACCTGTCCCGTGAAGACGGCCGACAGGCGACTGTCCATGATCTCGCCCGCGCCCTGCGGGCCAGAGGTGAGGACAAGGCGCTCGTGCGCGAGGCGATTCGCTCGCTGCTCGAAGAAGGAAAGATCGAGGAGTCAGACGAGCTGCTTCGACTCCCGGCGGTCGGAGAAGAAGTCGTCGGCATCTATCGCGGGACTCGCCGTGGCTTCGGATTCGTTGTTCCCGATGCGCCTGTGCGTGAGGGAGATGTGTACATCCCCCGCGGCGCGGCCGAGGGCGCCATTTCGGGCGACCGGGTTCGCTGCGGCGTGGCAAGGAGACATGGCTGGAAGGGCGGCTCGCCTGCAGGTCGGGTCATCGAAGTGCTCGAACAGGGCCAGACGACGTTCGCGGGCACAGTTGTGCAGCGGAAGGGCGGCTGGCTTGTGGAGCCGGACGGCAGGCAGCTCCGGGAGCCGGTGATCATTCGCGACCCGGGCGCCAAGGGGATCAAGGTTGGTGACAAGGTCGTCTTTGATCTGCTGGTACCGCCCGACGGCGACTACCTCGGCGAAGGCGTCGTCATGGAGGTCCTCGGGACGGCGGGCGAACCTGACGTCGAGCCGGCCGCTGTCATTGCGGCCCACGGTCTGCGAACGGAGTTTCCCCCTGAGGTCGTTCGGGAAGCCAAGGAGGCATCCAAACTGGTCGAGGATGCCGGGGCACACCGTGAAGACCTGCGTGAACTTGTGACATTTACGATCGACCCACCCGACGCAAAGGACTTCGACGACGCCATTTCCATCACATGGGACGATGAGGGCGAAGAGTGGGAGCTCGGCATTCACATCGCGGACGTTGCCCACTTCGTTCGGCCCGGGAGCGCACTCGAAGAAGAGGCCCGGGCTCGCGGCAACAGCACGTATCTTCCCCGGCTCGTTATTCCAATGTTGCCCGAGATTCTGAGCAACGGCGTGTGCTCATTGCAGGAGGGTGTGGATCGCTGCGCCAAAAGTGTGTTCGTGCGAATCGACCGGCGTGGGCGCGTGCAGGACGCGCGGTTTCGAGCGACGGTGATCAATTCCGACAAACGGTTCACCTATCTCGAAGCGCAGGCCTGGATCGACGGTGATGGCAAGGCCGCCCGCAAGGAGAGCCGCACGGATACCGAGCCGAGTGAGGCCGTGCTTCTGGCTGTCCGAGAGGCGGACCAGTTGGCAAGAGCCATTCGCAAGCGGCGGCTCCGTGACGGCATGATCGTGCTCAATCTCCCCGACTCAGTGCTCACCTTCGATGACGAGGGTCGGGTCGCCGACGTGCAGCCGGAGGACGACGCCTTCACCCACACCATCATCGAAATGTTCATGGTGGAGGCCAACGAGGCGGTGTCTCGGATGTTCGACAGCTTGAGGACACCCATCCTTCGACGAATCCATCCAGAGCCGGCGCTGGAGGACCTTGCGGAATTGCGGATGAAAGCGGGGGCGGCGGGGTTTCGCGTTCCTGACGACGCGACCAGGCGCGATCTTCAAAAGCTTCTCGACGCAACGAGAGACCATCCATCGGCCCGAGCCGTGCACTTTGCTGTGCTTCGCACACTCACAAAGGCCGAGTACAGCCCGGCCATCGTCGGGCACTTCGCCCTGGCCAGCGAGCACTACGCCCACTTCACTTCCCCGATTCGCCGATACCCCGACCTGGTCGTGCATCGTGCCCTGGAGGCGCTTCTTGAGCACACGAGCAACGGGCAGGAGCGATTCACAGGTCGCAAGCGGAGTGAACTCGAGCAGTTGATGCGAGACGACGATCGGCCGCTACCCCAGGACGAGTTGATCGCACTTGGTCGGCACTGCTCGGAGACCGAAGGCAACAGCGAGGCCGCAGAACGGAGTTTGCGAGAGTTTCTCGTCCTGCAACACCTGGCCGAGCACCACCTCGGCGAAGAATTGCCCGCCGTGATCAGTGGCTTCAATCCTGGCGGCATGTGGGTATCACTGGACCGCTTTCTCGTGGACGGCCAGGTCACCTGGGAGAACTTCGGCACGTCCCGGCGGGACCGGTGGATCGAACTGCAGGGCCAGGGCCGAATGGTGGCCAAAGGAAGCGGCGCGGTCATCGCGATCGGAGACCCGGTCACGGTGCAGGTGGTTCGGGTTGATCCGACCAGTCGGGAAATGGATCTCCTGCTCAAGGAGCGACCGGACCGTACCACCTCCGACCTTCCGCGACCGCAACGGGAACGCCGTGGGAAAGCCAAGCAGGACCGATACGTCAAGAGAGCCAAAGGCGGAAAGCGCCGCCGCCGGTGAGGTGATCGACGGGGTGGTACGCTGCGGATTCCAGATCAGGAGGTCCGTCATGTCAGATCAGTCGGGAATCGAATCAGTCCTGCACGAGGACCGCGTCTTCGACCCGCCGGCCGACTTCATCGAGCGATGCGGCGGCGCCTGGGTCGAGTCGATGGAGATGTACAAGGAACTCCACCGCCAGAGCGTGGAGGACGCGGACGACTTCTGGGACGCCGTTGCCAACGAACTGGACTGGTTCAAGCGATGGGACACGGTTCTGGAATGGGACTGTCCCGATGCAAGGTGGTTTGTCGGCGGCAAGATCAACGCGTGCCACAACTGCGTGGACCGGCTGATCAATCTTGGGCATGGCGATGAAACGGCGCTGATCTGGGAGGGTGAGCCGATGCCCGAGGGCGGGCCCGAGGTTCGCCGATTGACGTATCGAGACCTGAAGAACGAGGTCTGCCGCTGCGCCAATGCGCTCAAAGAAATGGGCGTCAATCGCGGCGATGTCGTCACGATCTATATGGGGATGGTTCCTGAACTTACCATCGCCGTGCTCGCGTGCGCCCGAATCGGCGCGCCACACAGCGTGATCTTTGGCGGCTTTTCATCACAGGCCATCGCGGATCGCGTGGACGACGCAGATTCCAGGACGATCATCACGTGCGACGGTGGCTGGCGACGAGGCAAGGTCGTGCCGCTGAAGCAGAACGTGGATCAGGCGCTTGAGATGACCGACCGCGTACACAACGTGCTCGTGCTTCAACGGTGCGAGAACGACATCAATATGCACGCCGGCCGCGATCATTGGTGGCACGATCTGGTCGACGAGGCGTCCGACGAGTGCCCGTGCGAGGAGATGGACAGTGAGGACATGCTGTTCCTGCTGTACACGTCCGGCAGCACAGGAAAGCCCAAGGGCATTGTGCATACGACGGGCGGCTACCTCGTTCACACATTCCTGACCAGCCGATACGCGTTCAACCTTCGCCCCGGGAACGACCATGTGTATTGGTGCACGGCTGACGTTGGCTGGATCACCGGCCACTCATACATCATCTACGGCATTCTTCAGAACCATGTGCCCACCCTCATGTATGAAGGTGCGCCGAATCACCCTGAGCCGAACCGGTTCTGGGACATCTGCGAGCGACACGCGGTGACTCATTTCTACACGGCACCAACGGCCATTCGTGCTTTCATGAAGTGGGGCGAAGAGCATCCCCGGCGTCACGATCTGTCCAAGTTGCTCGTACTTGGAACGGTTGGTGAACCGATCAACCCGGAGGCGTGGATGTGGTATCACCGTGTCATCGGCCACGAGCGGTGCCCGATTGTCGACACCTGGTGGCAGACGGAGACGGGTGGCCACATGATCACGCCGCTTCCGGCGGCGACACCGACGGTTCCGGGTTCATGCACGCTTCCATTTCTCGGCATCGACGCAGCTGTGGTGGCCGAGGACGGAGGAGAGCAGCCGACCGGAACAGGTGGGCTGTTGGTGATTCGCAAGCCGTGGCCGTCCATGCTCCGAGGCATTCACGGCGACCGGCAACGGTTCATCGACACGTACTTCTCCCGCGTCGACGGCATGTACTTCGCGGGCGATAGTGCCAGGCGTGATGAGCGCGGCTACTTCTGGATCATGGGCCGCATGGACGACGTCATCAATGTCTCCGGGCACCGGCTTGGCACGATGGAGGTTGAGTCCGCGCTGGTCAGCCACGACGCAGTCGTCGAGGCGGCCGTCGTGGGCATGCCGCACGACATCAAGGGCACCGGGATCGCAGCGTTCTGCACGCTCGGTCCGGACTGGAGGCCCGATGAGAAACTTCGGGACGCGCTCCGGGCGCATGTCGCGGAAGAAATCGGCGCTATCGCCAAGCCCGACATGCTTCGGTTCACCGACGCGCTGCCGAAGACGAGATCCGGCAAGATCATGCGGCGGTTGCTCCGAGATGTGGCGGCCGGTCGCGAGGCGAAGGGTGACATGACGACGCTTGAGGACCTCAGCGTACTTGCCAAACTGCGTGGGTCCGACGAGGGCTGAACGCCCTTGCGGTCCATGAAATCGCGGGCGCTTGCTTCCCAATGACTCTGGTGGTTATGGTGGCGGGTTCGCGCTGCGCGTGTGGCGAGGTGCTGGCTGCCGGGAGAAGAGGAGTGGTCCCTATGAGTGCATGGCGTCAAACAATCGTCGCGGGTGTTGCGTTGGCCATTGCCGCCGTATCGGCGGCTGCACCGTTCGGCGGGACGACTGTCCCGGACGGCGTGGCGAAAATGCTCCCCCAAGGGGCCTACGTTCTCGCCTACACCAATTCACTTCAGGACTTCCAGAAGGATCTCGTCACGACGGTCTCTGACGTCGAACCGCAGATGGCCATGATGGTTGCGATGGCCGGTCCGGCCGCGCAACTGAACATGCTCATCCGCAAGTCCGATGCGGGACCCGGAAGTGCTGGCGTCGATTTGAACGGACCGGTCGCGTTCTTTCAGGCCGCGCCGGCTACGCCGAACGGCGGCCCCTTCGGTGGCGCGGTCTTCAAAGTCGCGGACACCGCTAACCTGGTCGCGTCGCAACCGGGCATGTTCCTGGTGACGATGCCAGGTTCCAACTGGGTGTCGCTGGCCAATGCCGATTACACGCCCGCCGGGAAGACCGGATCAATTGGCGACGGCATGCTCGATGCGTCCCTGGGCGTCAATGTGGATCAGGCCAAGCTGCTCAAGGTGTTCGGTCCGCAGATCCAGGCCTTCCTTTCAAGCATGCAGCAGCCTGTCCCCGAGGGCACCCTTCCGGCGGAGCAGGCCGCGGCGTTGCAGCGGGCGCAGGCCGCGAATGCCACCAAGATTCAGATGTTCCTCGACATGGTCGCGTCCTGGAACATCGGTCTCGACCTCAATGGCGCCGAGATCGATGCGTTGTTCCGGACGACGCCGACAGCTGGAACACCCATGGTGCTCCCCTCTGGCGGCCTGGATGGGCTGTCGAAGGTGATTCCGACCGACATGTCCATTCGCGGCGTGTTTGATGTCTCCGCAATGGAGATGATCATGGCGATGTCGGAGAGCGACATCGCGTCGCTCCCGCCGGACGCACGCGCGAGCTTTGAGCGGCTCATGCCGATGTGGCTGGAAGCAGTCCGCGCCATGAAGAGTGGCGTCGCGTTCGGCATGTCCTTCGGTGACAAAGGCGTGGAGATGGTGTCCGTCATGGACACATCTGATCCGGCAGGCGCATTGGACATGGTGAAGCGTGCCTGGGCTGCGCTGGGCGACGCCAACCTCGGCATCAACGCCAAAGAGATTCAGATTCTCAAGGGAACTGGCGTGGGGTACGTGGTCACGATCGACGCCAAGCAGATGATGGATACGCTTGGATTCGCTGGCATGATGCCTCCAGCTCAGGACGGGCAACCTGGCGGACTCGAGATGATGCAGGCCATGTGCAGCAATCTGACGGGCCCGAACGGTCTGCCAGTCCGATATCTCGTTGAGGGCGACCAGGTGCTCACGGTCGTCGGCAACGCCAAACTCGGCGAAGCCAAAACACTGCTCGCTTCGGGCGGGGCAGACAATGACCTGACGACACTGCTCGGAGAGTCGCTCGCGCCAGCCACGTGGGCTGTAACAATGGACATTCGGCGGATTGCCGACGAAGGGATCGCAATGGCGCGGTCCATGCTTGGGCCTCTGGGCGCCATGCTGCCCACAACAGTGCCGGCGGGCAACCCGGTCGTGCTGAAAATGGTCGGCGGTTCCAACGGGACGAGTTGGGACCAGGTTCGCGTTCGTACCAATCTGAAGGACTGGTACGCCATGATCAATCAATTCCAGACGATGGCCGCGCAGCAGACCGCGGCGGCTGGCAGTTCGGCGCCCTGACACGGCTTAGCCAATCAGCGAAACAAGCGGCCCTCCCCTCGGGGAGGGCCGTCGCCATTTTGGGAGCGTTGCGTAGCGATTGATTGTGGCGACAGGTGGTGGAAAACAAAAACCCCCTTCACAGGGGGCGTTGACTGGGGATCCAAGATTCGAACTTGGACTAACTGATTCAGAGTCAGTCGTGCTAC
>CAZMPA010000077.1:0-10100 GCA_964567915.1 uncultured Isosphaeraceae bacterium
GCGCAAGAAAAAGGCCCGGTAGCGGCAAAGCCGCATACCGAGCCCTTCCGGGGGCAAGTTGAGGTCGGGCCGTTGACCGGCTCGACGGGGAATCGTACTCGCCGGGCCGCCGGTGTCAACGGGCGTAGACACAAATCCTGAAAAAAATCGAGTCACATTTCACCGCAATTGGACCAGCCGCCACGGACACCAAAGTGGAGTCGAAGATCCCCAGTTCCGTGGACCGCTTGACGCGGGCCAGCCGATGACGAAGAATCAAATCGCTGCCTCAGTGGCTTCAACGCCGCCACCGGCGGAGTATCGATAAGACCCCGCAATTGGACGTCTCGGAACCATGCTCATTCTGCCGCTCGTGCTTGCCCTCTCGACACCAGCTCCCATTGCCGCCCCTTCGACACCGCTCGAGGCGGACGCGGCAGCCATTCAAGCGAGCATCGCATCGCTACCCCCAAAGGAAGATGCCCAAGCGTGGAGTGCCGCCATTCTGGCGGCCAGAGAAGACGCCCGGCGCTTTACAGCCACTCATCCCCTGGACCCCCGGGGCCTCGAGGCCGAGGCATCGCTGAGCGTTGCCATTCAGGACGACGACGCCGTGGACGCATCCTTCTCGAAACTGCTGATGATGGCACCCGAGAAGACTTCAGCCGGCATGGCGTGGGCGGAGTACTGGGCCGCTCGCGACTCCGCTCGTGCCGTTGATGTGCTCGAACTGCTGATCGACGACCGGCCGGATGGCCGCCTGTATCTGCAGTCGCTCTTTCAGTTGCTCGCTCGGACTGATCTGGACCGCCTACATGATCGGATGACTCAGTTCACACAAGCAGATGCGGATCTGGACCGCGCAGCCCTCGAACTGGACATGCTCTCCCGGACCATCGGACCATTGGGTGCGATACACGGCCTGCGACTCCTGACCGCCCACCCTGGGGATGTGAATCTGACAGTCGCGACCGCTCGCGGGTTTCGGTCCGCCAACCGCTTCAGTGACGCTCGCCGCATGTTGGATGCCGTCGATCCCGAACTGGACGACCCGGGCCATGTGTACCTCTGGTCGGACACGTACTACGCAGACCACGACTTTGATCGTGCGCTCGATCTGCTTGAGTCGATCGACTTGAGCGCCATCGAGACGTCACGGCCGGGCCTTTACCGCAGGCTGAAGTTCATGCTTCCCGTGCGGCAACAGGCCGTCGACGCCTGGCCGGGCGAAGTGGCGCTGCGGCAGACCGAAGCGGCAAGGGGCGACAACCCGCTCGCTCGCATCGTGATTGAAGGGCGCGAAGTGATCGTCGAGCTCTTCGAAGACAGTGCACCCAACACGGTTGCCAACTTCATCGCCTCCGCCGACCTGGGCCTGTACGACGGGCACGAGGCAGGGCAAGTCCACACCGGTTTTCGCACCATTATGGGTGGCCGGCACGCGGGCGACGCCGCCCCGCACTGGACGATTCCGGACGAGCACGAGACAATTGACGCAAGACCGATCGTGGCCGGAAGCCTTGTTGCGTATCGAACATCCAGGCCCGCCACTGGCGACAGCGAGTTCTTCGTCCTGCACTTCCCGGCGCCCCACCTCAACGGACTCCGGACCACCTTCGGCCGCGTGCTCAGCGGGCTCGATGTGATTCGTGAGATGCAACAGGGCGACGAAGTTGACTCCATCGAGATCAGCCGGCGGCGTGACCACGACTACGACCCGATGGTTTTCGACGACCAGGGCACCGCGAGGCGATTGAGCGAACTGCTGTCCAAAGACTGACGGGTGCCCGGAACCTGACTGCGTCAGCGGAGATCGCCGGCCCCCATCAACCGATACTCCTTGCGCAGAAGCACCTGCCCTGCGAACTGATTGTCGTCACAGCAGATGGCCATGCGGGGCCCGGCGAGTGGTTGATCGCCCATCAGGGGGTACATGAACTGAATGTTGAGTTCTGCGCCGAGCAGATAGAGGCAGAGCGTCGAAAGGGGGCGGTCTTCCTCGAGCTCTGTCACAATGATGTCGATTTCGGAGAACGCCAGATCACGTTCCCGAAGCAGCAGTCTCGTCGCGTCCGCATCGTCCGGAATCAAGCGAACGACCGCAAAGTCGGTCGCCTCGAGTACCGCCAAGGCGTGGAGCTGCACATCCACTGCGTCGTCAAACACCCGCAGCACATCGAGCAACCGCCCGACGCGATTCTCCAGAAAGATGCTGAACTGCCGAACGAGCGGAATGCTGAAACCTGCCGCTGTTCCGGGCTCCATCGGGCTCATGAGGCCACTCCTCGGGTGCAGGCTTCCGGCCGCACAAAGTCCACCATACCCGGATCGGGCACGATGCCGGCGGCGTGGGCCTCACCAAGCAACCCCGCGACCGCCCGCTCGCCGTCTTCGCCGAAGTCCAGAGTCCAGGCGTTGACATACATCTCGACGAATCGGTCGGCATCGGCACGCTTGATCCCCCTGCCGAACTGCATCGCCCAGTTCAATGACGTGTCCCGGTCCGCAAGTGCGTGGTCCAGCGAGGCCCGAAGCACCGTCGCCAGCCGGGCCAGTGTGCCCGGGCCGCCCCGCTCTTCCAGATCCCGCTTGGCCGCATTGCCGCCCAGTGGCAGCAGGAGTCCCCGCGTCTGCCGCCACCAGGCGCCGAGGTCAACCAGAATGGACAGGCCCTTTCGCTCACACGTCAACTGGCCTTCGTGGATGACGACGCCAGCGGCGAAGTCACCAGCGAGCACGGCGTCTTCGATCTGATCAAACGGTACCGCCTGCCAACGCATGGACGGGCCAAGCAGCAGCCGACTCACTGCAAGCGCCGTCGTCCGCTGCCCGGGAACCGCGATTTCAGGCGACCCGTCCGTGATGGACTCCTGGGTCGCGCCGGCCGGCGCTACGAGCTTCGGGCCGTACCCGTCTCCGATCGATGCGCCACACGCGGTGAGTGCATATGTTGACCGCACGGCGGGATACTGGGCAATGCTGATCGCCGTAATGTCCCACGTGCCCAATTCGGCCTGCGAGTTGAGCGTCTCGATGTCGTCGGTCACGAGTTCGAATGCGAATGGGCCCGTGTCGATCGCCGGCCCGCCCCCATCCAGACCGACCAGCGGCCACCACATGAATGCGTCGTCAGGATCAGGGCTGTGCGCAAGTGTCAACCGCAGTGGTTCAGGCACCGGCGACCTCCTCTTCATTCTCCGCGGCCTTCTCTGCCGACAGGGCACGCCGCATGATCTTTCCAGTCGGATTGCGTGGCAGCGCGTCCACAATCCGCACAGTTTTGGGCACCTTGAATGGCGTGAGCGGTCCATTGCACCACTTGCGAAGTTCTGCCGGCGTCGGGGAGGCGTCGTCGACCAATTCGACGAATGCCAATGGGACCTCGCCTCGCATCGGATCCTGCTGCCCGATGACCGCCGCGTCCAGCACGGCAGGATGCCTGCGAAGCACGTCTTCGATTTCGCGCGGAAACACATTCTCGCCACCGATGATGAGCATTTCCTTGATGCGGCCGGTGATGGAGAGGAAACCGTCCTCAGAGAACCGGCCCATATCACCGGTCCTGAAGAAGCCCTCGTCGTCGAAGGCCGCGGCGGTCGCTGCATCGTCCTTGTAGTACCCGACCATGACGTTGTCACCGCGGATGCGGACTTCGCCGTCGCTTCCCGCGGGCAGCGTCGCGCCAGTACCCGGGTCGACGAGCCGCTCCTCCACGCCGGCGAGCGCGCGGCCGACGACGCCCCGCCGCTCTTCGTGCGGGCGGGTCCAATTGGTGACGGGCGCCGTTTCGGTCAACCCGTACCCCTCACACAAACGCACGCCGAACCGTTCGGCGAAGCCGTCGTACACCGAGTCGGGCAGAGGCTCGCCTCCGGACACCATGTAGCGAAGCGACTCAAAGTCCTCGGGCCTGGCTGCTTTCGACTGGAGCAACGCGTTGTACATCGACGGGATGGCCATGAACGCCGTCGGTCTGCACCGTCGCAGCAGTTCCAGCACACGCGACACCTGAAACCTCGCCGTATAGAGGCTGCGGCACCCGAGCACCATGGGCAGCACCGTGGTCACCGTAAATCCGAAACTGTGGAATTGCGGCAGCACGCCAAGGAAGCCGTCCCGAGCCGTGAAGTCGGCCCATGCGATGCACTGCTGCACGTTGGCGGCCAGGTTTCCGACGGTCAGTTGCACGCCCTTGGGCAGGCCCGACGTGCCGGACGTGTACAGGATGACAGCAACATGGGAGTCCGGCCGCTTCACACTCCGCACGCGAGGCGGAAGCCCCTTGAACGACGTGGCATCCAACTCGATCGTCTGGATGTGATCCGGCAGCGGACCGAATTTTTGAAGCATGGGGCCCGCGGTCACGACCAGATCGAGCTCAGCGTGCTCGGCAATCCAGTCAAGCTCGCGCTTGGAGAGCAGGTAATTCAGCGGCACGACGGTTCGGCCGAGCCGCCAGCAGGCCGCAAGCGCCACCGGAAACGACCCGCTGGTTGGCAGCAGCACGCCAATGTTCGGCCGGTCAGACCGTGCTGCGATGGCGGCAGCGAGGTGCTTTGAGCCGGCCCAGAGCATGGCCCCCCGCCACCGACGGAAGTCGTCCTCAACCCAGACCTTCAGCGGGTGGGCTCGCCAGTGGCGGAGAATCGGATGGAGCAGTCGCATCGCCCGGGCAGGCTACCTCAACCGTGCCTTCGGAATTGTGGACGCAGGGCGGGAATCGCCGATCCCAGTGAAGAGGAGTAGCCTGAGCACATGAAACGCATCGTTCTGCTCGCGATCGCCGCGGTCCCCGCCTGTCAGTCCCCCACCGGTCCGGCCACGCTCGACCGCGTGCAGCGTCTCTACGACGAGGGGCTCTACGCGGCGGCGTCCGGGGCCGCATCGGTGATGGTCCGAGATGAGGCCCGGCAGGCCGATGTGGCGGCCTGGTACGGCGGGCTCGCAGAAGTTCGGCGGGGCAACGACGCCGCGTCACGCTCATTCTTCGACCGTGCGGCCACATCCACCAACCCGGATGTGTCGGGCGGCGCCGAGGCGATGCTCGCCCAATTGGCAGAAGATCGCTCCGATGACGAGGCAGCCCTTCGCCACTACGACGCCGCTTGGACGCTTCTGACCGGCGCTGATCAACGGCAGGTTGCAAGGCGGGCCGAGGCCATCGCCACCAGACGCAACATGTCTCAGACCGAGGCGATGTGGGCTGGCCGGCTGCGACCGCCTGCGGCGTCCACCGGATCGGGCGGCTTTGCCCTGCAGGCCGGCGCCTACAGCACGCGGGCGTCGGCAACGGCGCATGCCCGCAAGCTTTCGACCCAGACCGTCCGAGCCGGCATCGGGCCAGCGACGGTCCGCCAGCGGGCCGGCAAAGATGGGTCACTCTGGCTGGTGCAATGCGGCACGTATGCCAGCCGCGCCGAGGCGTCAGCGGCCAAACGAAAACTTCCTTCCGTGGAGTTCGTCGTCGCGCGCATGCAGCCGTAGGACCAGGCGGTCAGCCCGAGACGTTGGTCAGTTCAGGTCGGGCCAGGCATGCCTGCACCGCCTCCACAGCCGCATGCACATCCGCCGGCGTATTCCACGCCCCGAAGGACATCCGCATCCACCAGCGGCCGCACAGGTCGTCGATGGCGACTTCAACTCGGTGGCGTTCTGCAATCGCTTCGCGAAGCGCAAACCGGTCCGCAAACGCCGACGACGTACCGTCCGGCAATGCGACCGACGTCATGGCGCCCGTCAGTCTGCCGCCTGTTCCGTCCGCAGTACAAGTTCCAAGTACGCCCGCGGCTTGGGCCCCCGCCCAGCACGCCATGTCCCGCTGCCATGCCCGCAGCGCAGGCCAGCCCCACAGTTGCTGCACGGCCTCGATGGCGTACGGAACAGTCAACCACGGCGTCATGTCCCGCGTCCCCTGCCACTTGAACGCCTGCTCGTACCCGTCCCCCACATCGTGGCTGAGCGCCACAGGCCGGGTTTGGTCGCGCCGCGACTCGGACGTCCACAGAAAGCCGGCGCCCGACGGCGCCCCAACCCACTTATGCAGGTTGCCTGCGTACCAGTCTGCGCCGATGTCGGCGACGTGCAGATCCAACATGCCTGGTGCGTGCGCGCCGTCGACGAGTACCGGCACGTCCGCCTCGCGGCAAGCCTGCACGATGTCGGCAACGGGCTGCACGAGACCAGTCCCCGACGTGATGTGATCAACGATTGCCAGCGTCGGCCGTTCGCGCAGGGCCGACCGCCACGCGCCTGTGATGTCGGACGCGGCAGCAACCGGGGCGCCGACGGGCACGCGTCGTACCCCGCCCCGTGTCACCCAGTTGCAGGCTGAAACCACGGCGCCGTAGGCCTGATCGCCCACCAGCACCGTGTCGCCCGGCCCGAGACCAGTCGAGGCAAGGACGGCCGCAACCGCTTCGGTCGCGTTGGAGACAAAGCCGAGCCCGGCAGCATCGGCGTGGAGGAACGACGCCAGCGCGGCAAGCGCGTCGTCGTACAGGGGAAGGGCGGCCCGTTCCAGAAACTCGACCGGCTGGGCCTCCATCTGCGCCAACAGTGTCGCCCGCCGGGCCTGCACGGACCGCAGTCGCAGACCAAAGCTGCCCGGATTCAGGAATACCCAGTCTTCCGGCAGCGACCACAACCCCGCCTCAACCCCCTCCAATCCAGTCGGTTCACTTCTCATACGCCCAAACCGTACCCGACGAGCCCCCCGGGCAAACCACCGAACAAGTCCTTCAAGAACAAGTCCTTGAAGAACAAGCCCTTGAAGAACAAGCCCTTGAGAACAAGCCCTTGAGAACAAGCCCTTGAGAACAAGCCCCCTGACCGCCGGTCACTTTATCTCTTGCCCTGACAACGGGTTACCGATAGCCCGTTTCGTAACCCCTTGCCCCACCGCTACATAAAGTGACCGGCGGTCGATGGACCGGGTCTCCAGGAGCGGCCCTTGCAGTTCGGGTCCTGTTCGCCTAACGTAACCCGACCATGTTGGTCGATAGATTCCTCAAGTCACCCGAATCCCTTGGCCGAGATGCCCTGCTCATGACGGACCAACTACAACATCTAGTGCCTCCCTCAGCCAGGCCTACGGCATCTGGGAGCCACGCTCGGCAGCACGGATCGGGAAGGAAGCGAGGAAACCGATGAGCACACCACTGGTTATGACCGGCCCCGGAGGGGACTACCGAACAGCCATCTATGCAGAGCATGGGCGACTCGTTCGACGCCACGTCCAGGCGAGTTCCCCCACCGGGATCGCGACCGTGGTCTGCCCGTCGGCCCTCGCTGATCCCGATGCCGCCGCCGAACGGCTGCGGCACGTCCTCACGCTGGTGGCATCGCACAGGCCAGACCCTGTCGCGCTCCGCCACGTTCGCCCCCCCCACACACCCCGTCCAGTCGTGACCCCGGAACCAATCCGAAAGAACAGCCATGCCTCATCCACCCAACCTGACACCCAAACAGTTGCACATTGCCCAGCGCGTCCGCGACGACCGCGTCGCGCTTGGCTATTCGCCGACGATGCAGGAACTCGCAGACGATCTCGGCGTCAGCAAGGTGACGGTCTTCGAGCACGTCGGAGCCCTGATCAAAAAGGGCGTGCTGCAGCGCGAGCCAAACAAGGCACGCTCTTTGTCACTTGCTGACGGCGTCACGCTGCCCGACGAAACGCACGCGCTTCGATTCCCGCTCGTCGGCCGCATCGCTGCCGGCCACCCGATCGAGCAGTACGAACAAAGCGACACCCTGGACCTGGAGAACGTGTTCGGCCCTCGCGTCGGGGAACGCGGCGCGACTTTCGCGCTGCAGGTCACCGGCGACTCCATGCAGGACGAAGGCATTCTCGACGGCGACTACGTCATCGTCCGCCGCGCCTCCACCGCGCGGCAGGGCGAGCGTGTCGTCGCATTGCTTCCAGACGGCGAAACGACCCTCAAGAGCTTTTTCCGCCAGCCCGACGGCCGCATTCGCCTTCAGCCCGCCAACGACGCCTTTGAGCCGATCATTGTCAAGCAGTGCGTCATCCAGGGCATCGTCGTCGGCGTCATGCGACGCTACGACGGCTGATCCTCGACGCTCCTCCGCTGCGCCGCGGCCACCTGCAGGCCTGCCGGCGTCAAGGCGATCTGTTCCGCAGATCGCTTGAGCACGCCGCTGAGTTCAAGCGCCGTCACCGCCCGCATCACGCCCCCGACCGGCGACCCAAGTTGCTCGATCAGCAGGCCGATGCCGCACCCGCCCCGCCGAAGCGCGTTGACGACGGCGCACTCCATCGGCTCGAGCACATCCATCGGCACCTGACGCTCCGATGCACTTGCCCGAGGCGACACGACGTCCGCAAGCACATCCGCAGGATCAATCACGCACGCCGCCCAGCCATCCCTGATGGCCTCTAGCCCACCGCGGCACGCACGCCTTCCTGCGTCACCGGGCACAGCCCAGCATTCCCGCCCATGCGCTTCCACCGCAAGCCGGGCGGTCAACATCGCGCCGCTGCGGACGGGCGCCTCCACCACCAGCACACCGGCAGAGAGACCACTGATGAGCCGGTTGCGGCGAGGGAACTGCCCAGGCCTCGGGCCGCGATCCATCGGATACTCACTGACGACGGCGCCCCCTGACTGCCGAATCTCATCAAACAATGCACCATGTTCGGGCGGGTACGTCCGGCCAATGCCACTGCCAAGCACGGCGATGGTTCGCCGCTCGACGCGGAGGGCCGCGCGATGCGCCTCGGCGTCAATCCCTCTGGCCCCACCCGACACAATCGTCACACCGCTGCCGGCAAGCGACCCGGCAAACCGCCCTGCCTGACGCGTGCCAACCTCGCTACATCGCCGCGTGCCCACCGCAGCCACGCACATGGACGTCAGCGCATCAGCGTTGCCCGCCACCCGCAGCGCCGCTGGCGGATCCGGAATCTCCATAAGTCGAGGCGGAAAGCGCTCGTCGTCGTAGGGGATGATGTCGCCGCCCACGCGGGCGAGCCGTTCCAGTTCATGCGCCGGGTCACACCGGCGAATCGACGCGAGCAGCGATTCGATCGCCGCCGACGCCAGTCCATCCACCGGGATCCCACTCTGCCCTGCTTCGGCCGCGCCCACAATGGCCGCGGCGTCGCCGAAGTGTGCAAGCAGTACGCCCGCGTGCGACGGGCGCATCGCTTCCGCTGCCGTGACTCGAAGCCATGCCAAGTGTGCCGCATCCCGCATCGCCGGAGGCTAGCGCAGGATGCCGCGAGGTCAGGCCGACAGCGCTCTTTTTCGGTGGCCGCGCGGCGCCGTTTCGGTGAAGCCCACCAGCCCGACAAACACGAGTATGGACCCGCCGCCAAGTACCCAGAGCCTCGCCTGCCCGGTGACCAGCCCTTCCAGGCGGCTCGTTGGGGGCGACGCAGCCATTGGCGGCATGGGCTCCACGCGGTGATCGATCCAGCCGAGCACGCCCTCTGCATGGACCTCGCGGGCGTAGGCCGTGTCGCCGGCCGGAACGTGATTGAGTTGCCAGGCGATCAACCTCCGGGTGAGTTCCGGATCGCGTCGCTGCACGCTGTCACGTACCTGCACGGTCGTTGCCAGCCGTCGCGCCTCGAGTTCCACCTGCGCCGAAAGCCGGCTGTGATCGCGTCGGACGTCGTCGAGTTCCCGCCACGCCGGAACGAGCATCGCAGCCGAGACAAGCACGAGCCCGGCGGCCAGAAAGGCCCACCCCGCAGCGCGGGCCGCTGCCGGCGATCCGCTACGCCTGGCACGGCCGACGTCTGCCACGCCCCCCGAGACTGCATGTGAAGTTTGGCCCGACACCGCCTTGTGTATCGGCCGGAGGCCTCCGTGACGGCCACAATCACCAACCGTCCGAAAATCCGCCCCGGCAAGCAGTCCAGTTGCGGCCCCGCGAGGGAGCCACCCGCCTCGTCGCCGCCCACTTTGGGCCAGCCCACCCATGACCACCTTGACCCTCCCACCCGCTGCACCTAGAATCCCCGCCTCGACTGCGGGGTAGAGCAGTCTGGTAGCTCGTCAGGCTCATAACCTGAAGGTCGTAGGTTCGAATCCTGCCCCCGCTATTCACATAACCCCAGGGTCACCGAGACTCTGGGGTTTGTTGTGCGCGGTGGG
>CAZMPA010000078.1:0-10084 GCA_964567915.1 uncultured Isosphaeraceae bacterium
GGGGGGGTTGGGGTGCTTGGGGGTTTGTTTTTTTCCGTCTTGGGGGGGCGTGGGGGGGGCGCGGGGGCGCGCCGCCGGGGGGGGGGCGCCGCCACCCAGGCGATGATGCCGCTTCCCATCGGCGCCACGGCGTCAAAGCTCGTGTGGGGGAGTATGTGGTCGCTTGGTTGTCTGGCACTTGTGTGGCGTGGTGGCTTTCGTGTGTTTGAGCGGTGTATGGCCATTGGCATCCTGGTCATGGTCGGGGTCGTCGTACTCACCGCGATTCTGGTCGATGTCGATGTGCGGGCGGCAGCGTCCGGTCTGGTTGTGCCACGCGTCCCTGATGTTGAAGGGGGTCGCGCCTGGACGATTGCGCTCGTCGGCGGGGTGGGGGGCACGGTCACAATGCTGTGTTACGGATATTGGCTCTCGCAGCAGGGTCGGCGGAGCGATGCGGAAATCAAGGTGTGCCGCGTAGACCTTGTGGCTGGGTACACCATGACTGCTGTCTTTGGTGTGGCTATGGTCATCATCGCCTCTGGTATTCCAAAGCAGGATGGGTCGGGGGTTGGGCTGCTTGTATCCATTGCGGATGCGTTGGGTTCGGAATTGGGACCATGGTCAAGGTGGGTTTTCCTATTGGGTGGGTGGGCGGCGATCGTCAGCAGCATGCTCGGCGTCTGGCAATCCGTCCCAATGATCTTCGCCGACGTGGTTCGTGGTGGCCTCGGTCGTCCCGCGATTTCACCCAACACGCTTGAGCGGACCGTGTTCGCTCGGTGGTGCCTGATCGGGATTGCCACCGTGCCAGTCCTTCAGGCAATCATGAGCTTTGAGAAGGTCCAACTGCTCTACACACTGACTGGCGCCTACTTCCTGCCCCTGCTCGCGGTCGTTCTCCTGCTCATGCTTCGCCGCGGCTGGTGTGGTGACCTCAGCTCCGGTTGGTTCGGGCGGGCGGCGACCCTCGCCGTGCTGGCCTTCTTCGTCTGGGTCGCTACAACCTGAGCCACCCAACCTTCCAGGCCCCCATTCCCCGCCTGAGCGAACTTCAGGGGGATACGCACCGCACCCGATCCGAATAAACGGACATTGATATCCTTATTGAATCAGGAGTGCTCCATGGCGTGCTGCACATCGCCCTACCAGTCGGCCCTTGAGCGGGTTCGGGTCATCAGATGGTGGTCGGCGGCCCAGTGGGTGCTGCTGGGCGTGTCTGTGTTGCTTCTGGCTGCACTGGTTTTCTGGCCCACGGTCGGCCTGCACGCGTTCTGGGATGTGTTGATCCCAGCGGCGCCCGCGCTTGTGGTTCTGGCCCCAGGTGTATGGCGGAACATCTGCCCTCTGGGAACCATGTCTCAACTCGCTCGAAAGTTCGGTCGCACCAGGGCTCACTTGCTGTCGGTGGAATCACACCCACGGCTCGGCCTGCTTGGCGTGGCGCTCCTGTTGGTGCTGGTGCCGCTGCGTCACCCGTTGTTCAACCAGAGTGGCGTGGCGACGGCGATCCTGCTGCTCTCGGCTGGTGTTGTGGCGGTTGCGATGGGTGTGTGGCTGGGCGGCAAGAGTGGATGGTGCGCCGGTCTGTGTCCGGTCCATGCGGTTGAGCGGCTGTATGGACTTCGACCAGCCGTGACCGTGACCAGCGCCCACTGCACACAGTGCGTGAAGTGTGTGACACCGTGCCCGGACACAACACCTGGACAACGGCATGGATTGGGTGTGGCGTCGCCGGCCCGGTCGGTGACGACCATCATCATGATCGGCGGCTTTCCAGGGTATGTGTGGGGATGGTTTCATGTGCCCGACGGCATATCCACTGCGGCAGCGGCTACGTGGATCTGGCCATTCGGTGGAATGATCGTGACGGCGGCGGCGTACGTGTTCATCACGCGGGTCATCACCCGGCGGGCCAGCGCCACAACACATCGGCGAGCGGCCGCGATCTTCGGCGCGGCCGCTGTGTCGTGTTACTACTGGTTCAGGCTTCCAGCCCTGATCGGGTTCGGACCCTTTCCCGGCGACGGCATGCTTGTGGATGGACGCGGCGTCATCTCACCACTCGCCATCGCAGCCCTGCAGGGCGTTGTCACGCTGTTCTTCTTCTGGTGGATGGTGTTCAGGCGGCCGGCCCCCAAACCATGGATGTACCGGCCCGAGGCCGCGCCGCAGCCGAGCGTTGTGACGATTGGCGTCAGTTGACGCGGTTCTACTCCCCAATGTCTTCGGCCCACAGATCCGGCTTCTCTCTGAGAAGTCGCTCCATGAGCGCGATGCAGCGGGGGTCGTCCAGAACCGTCAACACTATGCCCTGAGCGGTCATCCAGTCTTCGGCGCCCAGAAACGTCCGGTTCTCTCCGATGATGACTCGTGGAATCCTGAAGAGTGCCGCGGTCCCACTGCACATGCAGCAGGGGCTGAGTGTCGAGACAAGCGTCAGGTCTTTCCAGTCTCGCCGCCGCCCGGCGTTTCGGATGCACGAGACTTCCGCATGCGCGGTCGGATCACCCTGCTGCACGCGTTGGTTGTGGCCGCGGGCAACAATCTCTCCAGTCGCCTCATGCGCGAGAACTGCCCCAATCGGAATGCCGCCCTGAGACCAGGACAACTCCGCTTGTTCTATGGCTGCGTCGATCCAGGTCGCGTGCCGGGGGTCACTGCTCATCGGACGCGTCGGCGGTCTCTTGGGTCTCAGTCTTCGTGTCGGTTGTATCACCCGCATGCTTTGCGGCCGCGACAGCGTCGTTGGTGATGCGTTCCAATTGCCGATCATTGAACCGCCACCAGTTGGCGCCGGTGACGTTCCATGGTGTCAGGAGGTACTTCTCCAGGTCCACCGTGATGAGTTGCCGGCCGCGGCCATCATGGGGCGCGTCGATGTCAACCTGCGCCGAGGTGAAGTGCATACGCACCGCGCGGATGGCAAGCGCATCCCTGGAGTCGGTGTCGGTGATATCACAGGACGGAAGGAGTGAGGCGACGGCGTCATGGGCACTTGTGAGTGAAGGTGCCAGAGAGACGACGACCGGGCCCCTGGAGATGGCTGTCGGCTCGCGGGTTGTCCACCAATCGACAGCGGTGGCGATGGCATCAGGGACGCGGGCGTTCAACGTGTCCGTGGTCTCGGCCGAGGCCTTCTGCGGCCCCGTTGCGTCGGAGGCACATGAAGCGACCGTGATCAGGCCAAGGACGCACAGAGATGTTTGGGCAAGTCGCAGGTACCGCATGGGAACCCCTCCATTTGAGGGCCAAGTGTACCAATGGTCTGGGTTTGGGCCGCTCTGGGTCCTGCGGTGGGACAGGGTGTGGATGGATGGCCTTCCGGCGGTCCGGCCTGGGGGGGTTGGACCACTACCCTGTACGGCATGTCGTGGGCAGGCGAAGACCGGCGAATCGTGGTGGGCATCAGTGGCGCCTCTGGCGCCCCATATGCAGTTCGAACGATCGAGCTGCTGGCCCTTCGGGGTATCGAGGTGCATGTCGTCATTTCGGACCTGGGTCGCCGCCTGCTTGGCGAGGAGTGCGGCGTGTCCCCTGTTGACGCCGAGGGGCTCGCGGGAGCCGCCGATCCGTCGCGAGTCATCGTGCATTCGGGCCGTGACATGGGGGCGGTCGTCGCAAGTGGTTCGTTCCGCCACGACGGCATGGTGGTTGTGCCGTGTTCAAGCAACACGCTTGGGGCGTTGGCTTCGGGCATTACGATGACGCTGCTGCAGCGGGCGGCGGCGGTCACGCTCAAGGAGGGCCGCCGATTGATCCTGGCGCACCGGGAGACGCCGCTGAGCCGCATCGATATCGGAAACATGGATCGCCTGTCGGCGGCCGGTGCCGTGATCGCGCCACTCGCGCCAGGCTTCTACATGCAGCCGACGAGCCTTGCGGATCTTGTTGACTTCATGGCCGGGAGATTGCTCGACCACCTTGATGTGCCGCACGAATTGCCTGTCCGCTGGGGGGACTGATCGCACTAACCACTCGAGACGGCGCCGTCTTCGGCGTCGAGGGTGGTTCCCGGAGGCGGATCGCGGAGCAGGACCTGCGCCCCCGCTGAGAGCCCGTCGAGCACCTCGACATAGAGCGCACTCGCTCGCCCGAGGGTGACTGGTGTGGGACGGAACAGGCCGTCGTCAGCGGTGTACACAATGGTAGAGCGACCGGAACGATGGACCGCCTGTACCGGCACGTGCAGTACATCCACAACCTCATCAACCCGAATCTCGGCCATGCACCGCATGGAAGGCTTGAGCTGCAGGCCTTCCGGATTCCTGATAGAGAGTTTGACTGAATACTCCCTGCGGTTCGGATCCCGCCACCCACCGTCCTCGGCCAGCACGCCAACCACAGTGACTTCACCATCAAGAATCGATTCGGGGAACGCGTCCATTCGAAGCATGGCGGGTTGGCCGGGCTTGACGCTTCCACTGAGGGCTTCGTTGACTTTCACAACCGCGATCATGAATTCAGTGTTTGGAAGCACCATCAGCAGTTGGTTTCGAGAGACCTTCGAGCCAACGCGATAGGCCTCGTTGTTGTCCCTGCGATCTCCATACACAGTCGTTCCATAGACGACCATACCTGGAGACGGCGCCCGAACGGTGCAGGCCTCGAGTTGTTGCTGGTGTTTCAGGAGGCGATCGCGACGGGCTTCGAGGTTGGCGTGAGCTGCTTCGAGATTGCTCGTGGCGCCTTTGACGGTGGCGAGCGTTCGGGTATCGATGCGCTCTCGCTCTTCCTCGGACTGCTTGAGATCAGACTCTTTTCGTTGCTTGTCCTTTTGGTAGGTGTACTTCTCGTACACCTCCTTTTCGAGACGAGCCTTTGAGAGGGCCGCCTCAGCGCGGATCATGTTGATCTCATCCTGCTCCAGATCGTTCTGGCTGATGAAATCTCGCTGGCGAAGGTCGACAGACTTGGCGTACTTCTCCTCAAGCCGCTTGAAGTCTTTCTCTGTCGTCCGGACGGCGAGTGAGAGTTGGTTTCGGGTCGTGACATCCTCCCCCTCCTCCCACGCGAGCTTGGCTAACTTTGCTTGGTCAATTGATACAGCGGCCTTGGCGAGGCTTGATTCGCGAGCCTTCTGGGCAATCTCAAGTTCAGCGGCGCGGGTTTCCACCTGGTTTTCAGCTTCGACCACCTTCTCTTCCGCTGACTCAATTCGATCTCGGACGTCTTTGTCATCGAGCCGGACCAGCACCTGACCTTCTTCAACAGAGGTTCCTTCCGGGATGATGTCCATAATGGTCGCTGTTCCATCGAGCCCTGATCGCAACTCGACCATCTCCTTGGCTTCCAGAACACCCGAGGCTGGGATGGTGATCTCAAAACCGCCTGCGACGACATCATGCAAGTCCGTCTCAGAGATGACGTCGTCGCCGCCGCCTCCCCCACCTGCAATCAGGCTGATGATGACAACGAGTGCAAGCGCACTGGCGCCGGCGATCATGCCCATCGTGCTGATGCCCCGCCTCTGGTTGTGGATCTGATCGTTCATGGAGAGGCTCAGTGTATGTCCGCTGCCGCCGAAAGCGGCTGCTGGTACGAGAGAGTTGGGGTCAACCCGATGACCATTCCTGGAAGGGGCACCAACGCCGCGTCATTGCTGATCCGCATCTGCCCGGTCGTGTTCAGGTACTGGAGGATCGATTCCTGCACGCTTCGAAACGCCTGGGCGTGGCCGTTCTGGGCCTGCTGCAGGGACTGAATCGCGGAGAGCTGATCGAGCACGGTGTATGAGTCCGGATCTGCATCAATGGACTCAATGTTCACACGGGCGATGTCGACATTCCGCCGCTGAATGTCCAATGAGAACAGATTCGCGTCAATATCCCGAACCGAAGTCCGGACTTCAATGGCGGCCTCATCCCGTTGCCGGCGAAAGGCTCTGCGGCCACGTTCAAGTGAGATTTGCGCCTGCCTGACAGCGATGCGCTCCGCCTCGCGGTCAAGTGGGAGCCCAAGGGTCAGCGACGCCTCGGCGTCCATGTCCTCAATGGAAGGTAGCACTGCGTCGTAGTAAAATGTGTCGTTGGATCCGAAACGCATTTCTCCCGCGAGATTCAGATCTGGGAGCAGCCCATTGAGCGCGTTCCGAACGCCGCGTTGGTCGTCAACCAGTTGGTCACGTTCCGTCTGAAGATCGAGCCGTTGTCGCATGGCGACCTCAACGGCGTGGTCCAGTGCCACGACAGGTGGGTCAATGACGATGGTGTCGAGGTCGATGGTGATCGGATCTTCGATCGGCATGTTGATCAGCAGTTTGAAGCGGTCGACCGCGAGTCGATACGACTCCTGAAGGCCGGCGACCCGAGATCGTTCTTGAAGCGCCCGGTTCTCAGCTTCGGCTGCGTCATAGAGCCGTGCGCGGCCAGCGTCATAAAGCGCGCGTTGGCGTTCAGCGAGTTTCTCCAGAAGCACGGTTGACTCAACCGCGTTGTCGAGTTGCCGACGTTGGACAAGAAGGCCGAACCACCCCTGAACCACGCGAACCCAGTAGTCGCGGCGGAACTGCTCGAAGGATCGCGCGGAGTAGACAAGATTCCGCTCGGCCTGAATGAGATCTTCCTGCGCAATCATGCCTGCGCCACGAAGCAGAGGCAGAGACCCGCCGACAAAGAACTGCCCAACTCTCGTTGTGTCGCTGCCTGTCAGTCCAGATGCCTGGCCGTAGACCTCGCGGGCAAACGTCGCGACGAATGAGGCCGTCAACTCACCTCCCCACGGAAGTCGTTGGCTCGCCGAGAACGTGTTCACGACGCCTTGGGCCGACTGCAGAAAGTCGTTGTCACCGTCTTCGTGTTGATAGTCGAGTGCAATGGTGTCGGCGAGTTGTGGAGTCCAGAGATGCAGTTCCAGAATCAGGCTGAGGCAGGTGAGCAGATAGTCCTCTTCTGCGAAGCGGTACTCGCGGCCGTGTTCAAACGCCCATGCCAACGCTTCTTCGAGCGTCAGGTTCCGCCCGCCTTCCGATTCATACGACACCAATCGCTCGAGCACTTCCGCCGCGTCAACCTCCTCGGTGGTCGTCCACGACATCGCCTCCACCGGTGGATTGACGGTGGATGGATGCTTCTCGTTCATGACCGATTCACTGGCGTCCACTTCGGCCCAAGCCTCCACCGGCCTGGGTGGTGTGGATGCGTGTACACCGCTCGTGCCGTCGATCAGCAACTGATTGACGTGTTGGTCAATGACATGGAAGCTGGGCGAACATCCAGAGAGGATGAGCCCACCTGCAAGGGTCCCGGCGGCGATGACGAACGGTGCTTTCACAACCGCCGATTGTAGGCGAGGAACCGGCCGCAGCTTCGCGGAACCTGCCATACTGGGGGCATGGCCACCAATCCACCCACCACCCAAGCGGGCCCGTCCGGCGCCATCGGCGTGCACCGCTCGAGCAAAAAGGACCTTGTTGAGGCAGATATCCGATTGATGGGTGATGCAGTTCCGGCCCACCATTCCTCCAACCACTCCGTCCAGCCAGCCTGGCAAGTGGACGATCCGGATACGCGGCTCTATGTGGGCGACTGCCGCGACGTGCTTGCTGGCCTGCCTGACAAGGGCACGGTCGATCTCGTGTTTGCCGACCCACCGTTCAACTGGGATGTCCCGTACGACGGATGGTCGGACGACATGTCGCGGGCCAACTACGAGCGATTCACGTTCGACTGGCTTGACGGGTGCATTGAGGCGTTGAGTCCCACGGGAAGTCTCTGGGTGAATATTCCAGACGACTCGGCGGCAGAGATCGTGATGCACCTGAAACGACGCGGCCTCGTGATGATCAATTGGTGCGTCTGGCACTTCCGGTTTGGACAGTGCCGAAACTCATCGTTCATTATGAGCAAGGTCCATGCCCTCTACTTCTGCAAGGATCCCGATAACCGAACATGGAATCCAGATGCTGTGCTTGAGCAGTCAGACCGCGCAAGCATCTATGGCGACAAGCGAACGATGGAGAAGTCGTCCAACAAGGGCATGCGAGTTCCGATGGATGTGTGGTACGGGAAGTATTGGGGGCGGATTCAAGGCAACAACAGTGAACGTCGACACGGCCACCAGAACCAGATCCCGGAGGTGTATCTCGAGCGTGTGATTCTGGCGTGTTCCAACGAGGGGGATATGGTGCTGGATCCGTTCGCTGGGAGTGGCACGACAAGCACTGTGGCCAGAGCGCATCAGCGGCGATCCATTGGAATCGAACAGTCAAAAGCAACTGCAACCAGTGCCTGGCAGCGCGTGACTGATGTCGGCATGAAGCGAAAGGGTGCTTCGGCTGGACAGTCGTCGGCGATCTTCGGCCGCCGCTCAAACGGTGGGCCATGAGTACTGGTTTCGATTGGTCCGATGCTGACGCGGTCGTCGACGTGCTATGCAGGGCCTCGGCGCAGTTGCGATCAACGCCATGTCGGTCCGGCTGTACCGTCCACCTGCCTGCCTCTGGAAACCTGCTCATTACAGGTGATCTGCACGATCACCTTCCAAACTATCAACGCATCATCGCGGCGGCCAATCTTGGAGAGACCGACCACCACCTGCTCCTGCAGGAGTTGATTCATGGCCCAGCCCTGCTGCATGGGTGCGACATGAGTTGGCGGATGCTGGTACGAGTAGCCCGCCAGGTGCTGGCACATCCCGGGCAGGTGCACCCAATCCTCGGCAATCATGAGAACTCCCAACTGACGGGAGTTGGTGTCACGAAGGGCGGCGGCAACAGTGTGGAGTTGTTTGAGGACGGCATCACCATGAGTTTCGGCGAGTCCTGGGAGCAGGTTGGAATCGCTGTGGACGGGTTTCTGCAGGCGATGCCCCTGGCGGTGCGGACGGCGTCCGGTGTGCAGTGCACACACTCGTTGCCCGACGCAGTACTCATGAAACGATTCGATCCAAGCGTGCTCGACCGCCAGCTCGAAGAAGAAGATAGGCGTGGTCCGGATGGTGGCGCCTACCTGTTGACGTGGGGCCGCAGGTTCACCGAAGAGCAGGTTGAGGTCCTTCGGGCGGCCTGGGACGTCGAGTGTTTCGTCATCGGCCACGTTCAGATTGATGGTGGGATGCGGCGGATGGGGCCACATGTGCTGGCACTCGCGAGCGATCAGGACGCAGGTGCCGTCCTGTCACTGGACCTGTCGGAGCCGCCCGATGTCGACAGCTTTGTGGCGTCCGTCAGGCCGATTCAGACATTGCCGGCGCGAGAGGTCGCGGGTTGAGCGTGCATCTTGCGATTGAGATTGCACACCGCGCAGGGGGAGTAGCGGTGCGGGGCGGTGACGGCCGAGTCCACACTGCCCGGCTGGAATCGGCGTCCGGGGTCGATGATCGATTGATGCCGGAGATTGATGGGCTCTTCCGCCAACTCGGGGCCAGGCCCTGTGACCTGTCGCTGGTGGGCGTGTCGATTGGTCCCGGAGGTTTCACTGGACTCCGCATTGCGGTCTCAACGGCTCGCTCGCTTGCGCTGAGCACGGGCTGCGTGGTGGTCGCAGTTCCGACCGCAGTGGTCGCCGCCGCCAGATCAGAGGGTCCGGTTGCGGTTCTGCTGTCGAGCCGCCGCGGGACGGTGTGGTGCACCCGTGTGGCCCCTGGCGGCCAGATCATCGGGTCGCCCGGCCTCTGCACGGTCACCGAGATCCCCGAGCGGATTCAGGGTTGCGGGGCTGTCATCGCTGATTCGAGCCTGCCGGAGGGCATGGCTGCCGCGGTGGGCGAGCGGCCGATGCACCCGCTGGATCTTGACCCGATCGCATGTCTGGAGGCCGCTGAGGCTATGGCTGCCGCCGGGAAGCATGCCGACCCCGCTCACCTTGAACCGCTCTATCCCCGCCCACCAGAGGCTGTCAGGCTGTTTGAGGCCCGATAACCGGGTCGACGGGGGTGAGGTTTCTTTCAGGTTCCTATCTCCTTGGCAGCACATCAGAAAGGTGCAGTTGTGGCGACCCGATCGAGGGGCGCAATCACGCCGGGGGCATGAAATGTGCTGCCTGTGCGGGACTCCGACTGAAACCGGCGTGCAATCGCGCCGATGCCGGCGTTGGCTGGGCAGCAGACCCAGTGCGGATCAGACAACTGGAGCCCGGTGATGAATCCTCTGGAACAGCAGACTTCG
>CAZMPA010000079.1:0-1930 GCA_964567915.1 uncultured Isosphaeraceae bacterium
AACTCCAACGAGCCCGAACGCCAATCTCCACAGGGCCGCCCGCAGCCCCCGAAGTCGGCCAAGCCGGCCGGACGTGGCCTGATGAGTTGGGTGTTCATCATTGGGCTGATGATCGTGCTCTTCGCGATCATGCAGCAATCCACCGGTGGCCGCGAGATCAGCAGCTGGCAGGATTTCAGAAAGATCATCGACCCCGCGTCGAAGGAACTCTACGCGAGCACTGCCGGCTCCCCAGACCCCGTCCTGGTCAAGAGCGATCGGATTGTGGCGACAGTCAAGCCTGAGATCGAAGGCCTGAACGCAACTCAGGAACCCGCGTTGGTGTACCACCGCATCGACGGTGACAGCCGCGAGTTTTACCTCAAGCAACTTGAGGCCCTGAAGGTCGACTTCGCAACCGACACAAGCCAGAGCGTGTGGGGGCAGTTGCTCATCACGATCATCCCGATCCTCATCATCTTTCTGGTGATCTGGTTCCTCATCGCTCGATCCGTTCGCGGTGCCGGCGGCGGTCCGGGCGGCATGCTCGGCAGCTTCGGCAAGTCACGGCACCGAATCTCCACGAAGGAGGCGTCCAAGGTCAGGTTCACGGACGTCGCCGGCATTGACGAAGCCAAAGAAGAGGTGCTCGAGATCGTCGAGTTCCTCAAGAACCCCAAGAAGTTCCAGCGGCTTGGCGGCCGCATCCCACGCGGCGTGCTGCTCGTCGGCCCCCCCGGCTGCGGCAAGACCTTGCTCGCCAAAGCAATCGCAGGCGAGGCCGACTGCCCCTTCTTCTCGATCTCGGGCTCAGACTTTGTCGAGATGTTCGTCGGCGTCGGCGCCAGCCGGGTCCGCGATCTCTTCAAGCAGGCCAAGGAGAACTCGCCCTGCATCATCTTCCTCGATGAGATCGACGCCGTCGGTCGCCGAAGAGGAAGCGGATTCAGCAGTGGCGGTCACGACGAACGTGAGCAGACGCTCAACGCGATTCTTGTGGAGATGGATGGCTTCGAGGCAACCGATCAGGTCATCGTCATCGCGGCCACCAACCGCGCAGACGTGCTGGATCCGGCACTGACAAGGCCAGGCCGGTTTGATCGACAGGTGCCCGTGTCACTGCCCGACGTTGAGGGTCGCCTGAAGATCCTCGAAGTGCACGCCACATCCATCACGCTGGCTCCCGAAGTTGACCTGCGGCGCGTCGCCCGCGGCACGCCGATGTTCTCCGGCGCCGAACTGGCGGCACTCATCAACGAATCGGCCATCATCGCGACGCTCGAGAATAAGGATGCCGTCGATCAACTTGATCTTGAGGAAGCCCGCGACAAAATCAGGTTCGGCCGGGCAAGCCACAGCAGAAAGATTGAGGAGCGAGAACGCATCGCGACGGCCTACCACGAGGCAGGGCACACGGCGGTCCAGGCGATGCTCGAGGATGCGGACCCCGTCCACAAAGTCACGATCATCCCTCGCGGCCAGGCAATGGGCGCCACATTCAGCCTGCCTGAAAAGGATCGGTACGGCTACGGCCGCAAGTTCATCGAAGCAACGCTCCGCGTGCTGTGCGCTGGCCGCATCGCAGAACAACGCATGACTGGCGACGTCTCCTCGGGCGCCGCGATGGACATTCAGATGGCAACTGCCTACGCCTGGCACATGATTCTTGATTGGGGCATGTCATCACGGCTGGGCTTCGTCAGGTATGCACCGGACGACGGGAGCGAATCACTCGTCATCGACAAGGACTACTCGCCTGAGACTGCTCGGATCATCGACGAGGAAGTCAAAGCCATCATCGACGCCGCATACGCCGACGCCGAACGCCTCATTGAGACGCACTGGGAAACAGTGACGGCAGTCGCCGAGGCGCTGCTCAAGTATGAGACCCTCCAAAGCACCGAGGTCGCGACCCTGATGGATGGCGGCACGATTGACCGGCCGACCGTCT
>CAZMPA010000079.1:1943-9658 GCA_964567915.1 uncultured Isosphaeraceae bacterium
CGACGCCTCCTCCCACGCCCGACCCCCCATCGACCGTCGATTCCATCGAACCGGGCGACGAGGGCGACGGACTGCTTCCCGCACCGGCCTGATCGACAGGAGCCTCGCGTGACCGGCGCCTCCAGACAGATCGCCGCCGTCGACCTTGGATCGAATTCCTTTCACATGGTGGTCGCGCACGCGACCGACCATCGCATTCAACTCATTGATCGGATTCGGGAACGCGTCGCCCTCGCTTCCGGGCTTGATAGCGACGGCATTCTGGACGAGTCCGCCGCCGATCGGGGGCTTCAGTGCCTGCGGCGATTCGCCGAGCGGCTTCGCGACATTCCCTCACATCAGGTGCGTGTGGTCGGAACAAACACGTTTCGCAAGGTCCGGGACGGCGGTGGGTTTCTCGCTTCCTGTAACGAAGCCATGGGAGGGCCTATTGAAATCCTCGGCGGCGCCGAAGAAGCGAGGCTCGTCTTTCTCGGCATCCGTTACGACGTTGGCGAAACTGAACTGCCGCTGCTCGCCATTGACATCGGCGGAGGCAGCACCGAACTGGCGATGGGAGCAGGCGACGCCCCGTCCATAGCGGAGAGCGTGCAGGTCGGCTGCGTCGCACTGAGCGGCGGATTCTTCAAGAACGGCAAGCTGTCGCGGTCCCGCCTGAAGGACGCGACCATCGCAGCGGGCGTCGAGCTTGAGCCAATCGCCCACCTCTTCGCGGGCGCTGCAGCCGACGTCGTTGCCTCGTCCGGAACCGCGCTGGCCATTGAAGAGATCGCGGAAGCGAGTGGATGGCGGGACGCCGGCATCGACCGTGACGTGCTCGACCGGCTCACGAAGGCGTTGCTGGACGCGGGCCACGTCGACGACATCGACCTTCCGGGACTTTCCGACGGCAGGCGGCCCGTCATTGCGGGTGGACTCGCTGCGATGCAGGCCGCCTTTGACGCAATTGGCATTGACCAGTTGCGCACCAGCAGGTGCGCCCTTCGAGAAGGCGTCCTGGTGGACATGGTCGGACGCTTCACCGGCAATGATCTCCGCGATGCGAGTGTGGATGCGTTGGCCGCGAGATCTCACGTTGACACAGCGCAGTCAGAGCGGGTGGCCGAAACGGCGGCGCAACTGTCTGCTGCGGTCGACGGCGTGTGGGAGCTTGGCGAGAACGGCGGCCGCCTGCTCAGGTGGGCAGCGACGCTGCACGAGGCTGGCCTGTCTATCAGCCACACGGACTACCACCGACACGGCGAGTACATCGTCGCCAACACCGAGATGCCGGGTTTCTCAAGAACGACACAGGAAACCCTGGCGGGCATCATTCGACTGCACCGCAAACGCATTTCCTGGAACCGGCTGACCGAGGGAGAAGACGCCACGCGGGAACTCGTACGGGACCTGTCTCTGCTGCTTCGAGTCGCCGTGCACCTGCATCGCAGCAGAACGCCCGGCACGATTGAGGACCTCGGAATCGCTGGTACGCCCGCCGGCCTTGAGCTGACGCTTTCAAGCGATCAAGCCGCGCGGCATCCACTCACAATGGCCGATCTGGCCGGCGAGTGTGCGCAGTGGGCAAGAATGGGGCGGCGACTCGACATCGCGATCGTAGGCGAGTAAGCGGTCCGGGTCTCAGCAGTACGAGCTTCAGCAGTCCGAGCCGTACACGGCAAGCAACGCCAGCAGATCGTCCACGCCGACGGCCCCGTCTCCATTGAGATCTTCGCCGCAGCCCGAACATGTGTCCCCGAAGACTGCAAGCAGCTCGAGCAGGTCGTCCACACCAACCGCGCCGTCTCCGTTGATATCGCCCACGCATGGTCCAGTGCCCGTCACACCGATCGTCCCAACCATTCCCGAGCCGCAATGGGGCGTGCAGTAGTAGTCGATTGTGCCCGTCGATTCATCCGTCGGGACGACATAGAACGGCATCTGATGCAGGTTGTCGAGGATGCCATCAAACCGTCCATCCGGCGTACAACCCGATCCAGAGGTCACCGTGTGCGACCCACCGTCGTGAATCCAGATGACGACATCACCGGCGTCCACAGCAATGTCTGCGGGCTCAAACGCAAAGCCATTGGACGACACAAAGTGTGTGGCACCGACGTTGACCAGCAGCCCGCCGTACTGATTGCCGGCGACGCAGTGGTTTCCGACGCTGCAGTAGTACGGAATCACCTGCCCATCAAAGTCGGCAGGAATGGTCCATTCAAAGGTCTGATTGCCTGACGTAATCGGGGCATAAAAGAGCCCGGTGTCGTCCCCGCAGAAGGCGCCGCTCGTCACGTCATGATTGCCGCCGCCCCAGACCCACCGAATGGTGTCCCCAACCTCGACGTGGGGAAACTGCGGCTCAAGGTAGTAACTCCCCACCTCGACCTCCACAACTGCCGCCGACGCGGCGGAGGAAGCAACGAGGAGCAACATGATCTGGCTTGTACGCATGTGGTGGGCCCTCTCCAATTCCATTCCGAGTTCCACAATACACCGGTTTGCGGCGCATTCAATGACGATCTGGCTCAATCATCCAACAACCGTTTACGTCGCAGGACATGGTGGTAGGACTGCGCGAAGCGGTGTGCTTCGTCCCGCACGGCCTGACACAGGCGTAAACCGGGATTGTGACGGCCGAGGCGAACGGGGACCTGCCGGTCCTGAATCCAGATGAGCTCCTCTCGCTTAGCGAGCGACACGACGACCGGGGGCTGCTCCGGGAAGCCCGCCAGCACGTCCAGAGCGGCGGCCAGTTGTGCCTGCCCACCGTCAATCAGGATGACGTCTGGAAACCGCTCCAGCCCGTTGCCGGCGTCGGCGTAGCGGCGGGCCACGACCTCTCGAATGGACGCATAGTCATCGTTGCCGGCCGTTGTGATGCGGTAGCGGCGGTACTGTTCCTTGAACGGTCGCCCGTCGAGAAAGCAGACCTTCGACCCGACCGTGTCACCGCCCGCCAGGTGCGCGATGTCGATGGCCTCGATGCACCTCACTGGCTCGTCAAGTTCCAGTGTACGCTGCAGACTCCGAAGGGCCGCGGAAGGATCGGTCGCAAAGATGGTCACTTCCGGCTGCCAGGCCTTTGCCTCCGCCTGCGTGGCCGCCCGGTCGCCAAGTCGCTCGATCGCCCGAAGTTGATCACGCAGCACTGCGGCCTGCTGATAGCGGCGGCTCGCGGCCGCCTCGTCCATCTGCCGCTTGAGGTCGCGAATGACCGACGAACGTTTGGATCCAATAAACCGGAGCATTCGGTCAACGTCGTCGGCGTAGGCCTCCATCGAGACGCGGTCAGCACACGGCGCCGTGCATTGATTGATTGCGTGCAGCAGACACGGGCGGAACCGCCTGTTGGCGGGATCTCCCTGCCTGATGTCCATGAAGCACGTCCGAAACCGAAAGATGCGTTGCATGACGTCGACCGCTTCGCGGATGTCGCGGCCGGACGTGAAGGGTCCAAAGATGCGGGCCCCGCGGTATCGCTCATCTGCGGGATCACGGGTGACGTGCACGCCCGGGAAGTCGTCGCGCACTGTGACCGCCAGATACGGGTAGGACTTCCCGTCGGTCAGCAGCACGTTGAATGCGGGCCGAAGGTCCTTGATGAGGCGGGCTTCGGCCAGCAACGCCTCCCACTCCGCCGTCGTCTCGATGACCTCGAAGGACTTGATCTCCTGCAGCATGGGCTGCTTCCGCGGCCCAAGATCGGCCGAGGGCAGGAAGTAGCTGGACACCCGACTCCGCAGCGACGACGCCTTGCCCACGTACACCACGACTCCAGCCGCATCCTTCATGAGGTACACGCCAGGGCCGTCCGGGAGGGCTCTGGCCTCGCCGTGTAGCCTGCTGCGGACATCCTCGTTTGGGCCGTTTGATGCCATTGAAGGAGATCGTAGGGCCTCATTGCACCCCCCACGAAGCCGCCCAGACCGCTCAGAGGCCACGATTGCCTCTGACGTGAGCGTTTCAGGACTCCGAGGGAAGCCGGATCCGATATAGTGTCGGGCTACGAACGAATCCCCCATTTTTTCGGGTTTACCCCTCAGGAGTACAGATCAATGAAGATGCTTGCTTTGACCGCTGCCTTGGGCGCCGCCGTTCTCTTCGGTGGATGTAACCAGAAGGCTTCCACCGCCAGCCCCGGCGCCATCGACAACGCGGCCTGCTGCGCCGACAAGTCGAAGTGCCCCGATGCCGCCGCCTGCGCCGGCAAGAACAAGGCCGACTGTGGCAAGGCCAAGGCCGGATGCGACAAGGCCAAGGCCGCTGCTGGCTGCCCGAAGGCTGCCGCCGCCGCGAAGGCCGCTGGCACGCCCCCGTGCTGCGCCAGCAAGAAGAAGTGATCAAGCCGATCACCGCGACCTGACTTCAGCGACGCCCGGATCACCCGTGATTCGGGCGTCGTCGCGCGCGGAGAACCTCGTACTATGCACCACATGGCTGATCTTCTGCTCACCGGCGGCCGGATCATCGACCCGGCAAGCGGCTTGGACCAGACCGGCGACGTGTTGATTCGCGGCGGCGTCGTCGCCGACATCAGTACGTCCTCGCTGACCTCTGACGCCCCCACCATCAACTGCGAAGGTTGCATCGTGTCGCCGGGCCTGCTTGACATTCACGTGCACTTTCGCGATCCCGATCAGGCCGGCACGCACGAAGAGACCATTGCCACTGGCGCCGCCGCCGCTGTCGCCGGGGGCTTCACGTCGGTGTGCTGCATGCCCAACACAACGCCGGCCATCGACTCCAGGGCAGTCGTCGAAGCGATTCAACGGCGTGGCGAAGCGGCCAACCTCGCCCGCGTCTTCCCCGTCGCCTGCGGCAGCATCGGCAGGGCCGGTGAAACCGTGGCGCCCATTCTTGACCTCGTCGAGGCCGGCGCCGCGGCCATCTCTGACGACGGCGACGGCATCGCCGACGCCGGCGTCATGCGCCGCGGGCTCTCGCTTGTCGCCGCGGCCGACTCGGTCTTCATGCAGCACTGCCAGGACCCGACACTCACCCGCGGCGCCGCCATGAACGCTGGCCCGCTCGCCACCCGACTGGGCCTCGGCGGCTGGCCCCGCGAAGCCGAAGAACTCATGCTTCGCCGCGACCTTGTTCTGAACCGCTCGATCGGCGCCCGGTACCACGCGCAGCACCTCAGTGTGGCCGAGAGCGTCACCGCACTTCGGGAGGCTCGCGCCGAAGGGCAACCAGCGACCGGCGAAGCGTCGCCCCACCACCTGCTGCTCACGGAAGATGCCTGCGACGGCTGGAACACCTTGGCAAAGGTGAACCCGCCGCTCCGCACCGCGGGCGACGTCGCCGCGATCACACAGGGCATCGCCGAAGGCACCATCACGGTCCTCGCAACCGACCACGCCCCGCACCCCGCCCACTCCAAGAACACCGATTTCGCTTCGGCGGCCTTCGGCATGGTTGGCCTGGAGTGTGCACTGTCGCTCTACCGGGAGGCCCTGATCGACGGCGGGGTCCTCGACTGGCCCGCGATGCTGGCGATGATGACCTGCGAGCCGGCCGCCGTGTCTGGCCTGCATCACCTCGGGCTCGGCAGGCTTGAAGTCGGCGGACCCGCCGATATCACGGTCATCGACCCGGACGCTGCGTGGACGGTGGAGGCTGCCCGATTCTGCTCCAAAGGCCGCAATTGCCCCTTTGAAGGGCGGGCGGTCCGCGGAAGGGCCCTCGCAACCATCGTGGCCGGCCATCTTCGGCACCAATCTGCTGGAGACCGAGTCGATTCAGCCATTGAAGACGAGCCGTTGGTTCGATAAACTGGCCGGTCTTCGCTCGTCGCCACGTGGCCTCGAGCAATCGATCGGCTCGTCCCGTGCGGGGGCGTCTCCGACTATCTCGATTCCGCCAGCTCAGGCTGGCCCCCCAAGCGTCCCTCGGACGACCGGTTCCGTCAGCACGGAGCCCCGCACGCCGGATCGTCGGTGACGCTGAGAGAGAGCGCGATCCATGTCGGACAATCTCGTTCAGGACCTGCTCGACGCAGGCATTCACTTCGGGCAACGACGCAGTGCCTGGGACCCCCGCATGAAGCCCTATATCTGGGGCCAGCGGAACCGAATTCACATCATCGACATTCGAGAAACAGTCCGCGGACTGTTGCTCGCCAAGAAATTCATCACCCGCACGGTGGCCGGTGGTCGCGATGTCTGCTTCGTCGGCACAAAGCGGCAGGCCAAGGGTTCGGTCGAGCACTACGCAACCGAGGTCGGCATGCCGTGGGTCGTCGAGCGTTGGCTCGGTGGCACGCTCACCAACTTCCGCACCATCCGCGAGCGGCTCAAGCGACTGATCGAACTGGAGAAGCTCGTCGAAAGCGGTGAGATCGACACCTACTCGAAAAAGATGACCTCGCAACTCATGCGTGAGAAGCGAAAGATCACCCGCAACTTGCAGGGCATTCGCAACATGAAGAAGTTGCCCGGCGCGATCATCGTCATTGACACGAACCGCGAGAGCAACGCCCTTCGCGAGGCCCGCGTCCTTCGCATCCCGACGATTGCCCTCATCGACACCGACGGCAACCCCGGCGACTGCGATATCCCGGTTCCCGGCAACGACGACTCCATGCGATCGATCGATGTTGTGATGCGGGAGTTCGCCGCGGCCGTCCGCGACGGACTTGCCGGCCGAACCGCCGCCGACGAAGGCGCCGACGAAGCCGAGCAGGCCCCCACCGAAGAGAAGCCTCGCAAGCGATCGAGCCGCGTGGCCTTCGCTGCCGACGCCCCCGCAGCTGAAACCCAGGAAGTCGCCGCCGCTGCGACTGAAGAGACCAAGTGACCCCGAGTCAACCGGAGAGAACACCGTGACTATTGCCGCCAAAGACGTGATGAGCCTTCGCCAGAAGACGGGGCTCGGCATGATGGACTGCAAGCAAGCCCTGGAAGCGAATGACGGCGACATGACCGCCGCCGAGGAGTGGATCCGCGCCAAGCGGAAGGGCAAGATGGACACCCGAACCGAGCGGGCAACTGGCGAAGGCCGGATTGCCATCGAACTCGGTGACGACTGCGCCGCCATCGTTGAAGTCCTCACCGAGACCGACTTCACCGCCCGCAACGACGAATTCGTCGACATGATGAACACGGTCAGCAAGGCCGCCCTCGGGTGTCCTGCAGGCGACATCGCCGTCACGGACGAAATGACCGCCGCCATCGATAACATCCGCGTGAAGACCGGCGAGAACGCCAACTTCGCCCGTGGGGAGAAGCTCGAGGGCGGCACGTTCGGACAGTACGTCCACCACGACAGCAAGCGGGCCTGCCTGCTGCAGATCGAAGGCGATGCGAACGCCGATACGCTCAAGGGCATCTGCCAGCACATCACCTTCTACGATCCGGCCGCGATCTCGCCGGAGGACGTGTCGGCCGAGAAGCTCGACGAAATCCGCGCCAAGGCCATCGAGGAAGCGAAGGAATCGGGCAAGCCCGAGGAGATCGCCCAGAAGATGAGTGAAGGCAAGGTCCGCAAGTTCCTCGAAGAGAACACGCTCATCAAGCAGAAGTATGTCCTTGACGAGTCGCAGACCATCGAGGACATCCTTCCCGATGGCTGCGTCATCAAGAAGTTCGTGCGGTACACGCTCGGCGGCTGACTTCGCCCCGAGCCGACGCAAGCACATTCGTCCGTTCCCCCTGGAGGGGGGAGTGGTTGGCAGCATCACACACCCCCTCACCCGCTGCGCGGGAGCTCCCCCGCAAGCGAGGGAGCGG
>CAZMPA010000080.1:0-9418 GCA_964567915.1 uncultured Isosphaeraceae bacterium
CGAAAACGTCGTCGAGCGACTGTGGCGAGACTCTCGCATCAACGTGATTGTCGAAGGCGCCAACGAGGTGATGCACTCATTCGTATTCGCCTACGGATCCAAACAGCTCGGCGAGTGGATGCTCGGCGTCAAGGCTGCTCCCATGAAACACATGGGCGACGCATTCAAGATCGGCATGCAGTTGTTCGCGGGCATCCGCCCCGCGGCGCCGACGATTTCGCTGATGCACGAGTCACTCCGCAGCCCCGCGGATGAACTTGAGGCACTGACGCGGGAGTTCAGCCACCAGGTCAAGATGGCGTTCAAGGAACACGACGAACAACTGGTCACGCGGCAGATGATCCAGCGCCGGCTCAGCTGGTCAGCCATCTGGCTGCATGCCATGTCCTGCGTGCTGTCCAAATTCGACCGGGACCTTCGCAATGGGCTGGACGGCGCCGCACTTGAGCACGACCGGGCCATCGTGGATCACTGCATCGCCATGGGAGCGCACGAGATTCGCAGTGAACTGCGAGCCCTGCGTGAGAATACAGACGCCACCATGCAGAAATGCGCCGACGCTGCATGGAGTGAATTGCCTTCCATGCCACACAGCGACTACTTCATCCCGGAAGGCTCGCCGATCGAAGAGGCCCGGGGGCACGGCCGTGCGACGGACGATGAGTACATTCCCCAGTTCGGCGGCGGATCAATGGCGAAGGAATTTCAATCCGTCTTCGGGGAACGCAACTGATCCTGGCGTTGCCAGGAGGAAGGACTGACATGAACACCTTTGGCCAGATGATTGACCGCGGTCACGAACGAGTCTGCTTCCATCACGATGAAGCAACCGGACTGCGTGCCATCATCGCCATCCATTCCACCAAGCGTGGGTCGGCACTTGGCGGAACCCGGCGGTGGCACTACGCCACTGAGGAGGAGGCGCTCTTTGACGTGCTCCGACTCTCCGAGGGCATGTCCTACAAGGCTGCGTGCGCTGATCTGCCAATGGGCGGCGCCAAGAGCGTCATCCTGCTTCCCGAGTCGGGGCTGCCTCGCACCGAGGCTGAAGCACGCGCCATGGGCCGGTTCGTTGACACGCTTTCGGGCGACTACATCGCAGCGGAAGACGTGGGCATCGACCCGCAGTTCATTGACTGGATGGCGATGGAGACGAGCCACGTCATGGGCGGCGAGACGGTGGCCAGCGGAGGTGACCCGTCGCCGTTCACAGCCAAGGGCACATTCAACGGCATGAAGGCATGCCTGCAGCACGTCGGACGCGAAATCGACTTCGAGGGCCTGACGGTCGCCGTCCAGGGTCTTGGGCACGTCGGCATGGACTTGTGCCGCATTCTGCACACTGCCGGCGCCTCACTGGTCGTTGCGGACATCAACGCCGACAGAGTGCGGGATGCCGCAGACGCTTTTGGGGCCGAGGTGTCGGATCCAAGCTCGATCCTGCACGCGGAGTGTGACATCCTCGCCCCCTGCGCACTCGGCGGCGTAATCGGGCCAGATGAGATTCGACGCCTGCGCACGTCCGTCGTGTGTGGCGCTGCGAACAACATCCTGCTCGACCCCGAGCGAGACGCCGCAACGCTCTCGGAGAAGGGTGTCCTCTACGCCCCCGACTTCGTCGTCAATGCGGGCGGCCTCATCTGGCTTGCCGGCTTGTGGCTGGGCATGAGCCGCGAGGAACTCGATCGCCGCAACGACGCCATCGAAGACACGACCATCGAGATTCTTGAACGTGCTCGGTCCGCGGCCTCACCACATCATGCCGCCATCGAGATCGCCAGGCAACGCATTGCGGAAGGCCCCGCGAGCGAAAGGGAGACGGTCCATGCCGGTTGACTGCGCCTTCCAGACCACGATTGAGCGGGTATCGATCCTCGATGAACACGGGGTGTTTGACGAATCGCTTGGCGAGGGGCTGATTCCAGACACTGACATCGTCGCGCTGTATCGCCACATGACGATGTGCCGGCACTTCGACGAGATCGCCTTCAAGTTGCAGCGATCCGGCCGAATGGGCACCTATCCAGAGAATCGCGGTCAGGAGGCGACGTCTCTCGGCGCCGCCTACGCCCTCGAGGGCTCAGACTGGCTCGTGACGTGCTACCGCGAAAACGCGGGCCTCTTCTGGCGGGGCGTCGACCCGGAGAAAATCCTCCTGCACTGGATGGGCGATGAACGGGGCAACCACATTCCCGTCAAGGCCACTCCGTTGGCCATTCCGATCGGGACGCAGATGCTGCACGCAGCAGGGCTCGCATGGTCGAGCAAGTACCGCGGTGACGGCGGCATTGCCTGCACGTTCTTTGGCGACGGCGCTACGAGCGAGGGCGACTTCCACGAGGCCATGAACTTCTCGGCGAATCTCGATCTTCCCGTCGTGTTCGTCTGCCAGAACAACTCCTGGGCCATTTCTGTCCCGACGCGGATTCAGTGCTCTGCCCCGACGATTGCGCAGCGTGGTCTCGCCTACGGCATGCACAGCGTTCAGGTGGATGGCAATGACATCTTCGCGATGGTCAAAGTGGTTCGAGACGCAGCCGAGCGTGCACGCAGTGAGAACCGGCCGACCTTCATCGAAGCGGTCACCTATCGACTGGGCGATCACACGACGGCAGACGATGCCAGGCGGTATCGCGACCAGGATGAAGTAGATGCCTGGAAGGGCCGCGATCCGATGATCCGCCTGCGAAACTGGCTGGAGCACCGCGATCTCTGGGACGAGAGTCAGGAGCAGGCTCAGCGGGTTGAGAACGAGGCAACCATCTCGGCCGTCGTGAAGCGGGCCGAAGAAATCGACCCGCCAACGACGGACGACATCTTCAACTGGATGTACGCCGAAACGCCGCCCGTACTCGAGGAGCAGCGGCGAACCATGCGAACGAGCAGCCTTGGGCAAGGCATCACCGGATCCTGAGGCGAAGGAAGAAGACACGACATGGCGAATCTCACACTGGTACAGGCCATCAATCTGGCACTCGCTCAGGAAATGGAGAAGGACGATCGCGTTCTGCTCCTCGGCGAGGATGTCGGCGCCAACGGCGGCGTGTTTCGCGTCACCGAGGGATTGCACGAACGCTTTGGAGATGATCGAGTTGTCGACACCCCTCTGGCTGAGTCGGGCATCATCGGCACCGCAATCGGCCTGGCGATGGGTGGCCTGCGGCCCGTGCCCGAAATCCAGTTCGAGGGCTTTCTCGGGCCCGCGTACGATCAACTGTGTACGCACGCGGGGCGAATGCGGTCACGGACCCGTGCCGGCCTGACAGTCCCGATGACCGTTCGCGTGCCGGTCGGCGGTGGCATCCACGCGCCCGAGTTGCACAGCGACAGCCCCGAGGCGATTTACATCCACAATCCAGGGATCAAGGTCGTCATGCCGTCGTCTCCCTACGACGCCAAGGGCCTGCTGATCAGCGCCATCCGTGATCCGGACCCGGTCATCTTCTTCGAGCCGAAACGCATCTACCGCGCATTTCGCGAGGAAGTGCCCGAGGAGGAGTACACGGTTCCGATCGGTAAGGCACGAGTCGTCCGAGAAGGAGCCGACATGACCGTCGTCTCATGGGGCGCCACAGTCGTGCAGTGCATGAACGCCATCGAGGCCTCTGGCAAGGATATTGAACTCATCGACCTGCGGACGATCAATCCACTCGACATGGAGACGGTCGCCACGTCAGTCCGCAAGACCGGTCGTGCCGTCATCGTGCATGAAGCCCCCATGACGTGTGGCGTCGGCGCTGAACTGTCGGCTCGCATCATGGAGCAGTGCTTCCTGCACCTCCAGGCTCCGGTTCAACGTGTCACGGGCTTCGACACACTCATGCCGTACTACAAACTCGAACTCGAGTACCTGCCCGATGCCGAACGCATCGGCAAGGCGATCGCCGAGACAGCGGCGTATTGATCTCAGGAGCACTCTGCAGATGGCCATGAAGCAGCCCGACGACCGTTCGCACTTTCTCCTTCCCGATCTCGGAGAAGGCCTCGAGGAGGCCGAACTCATCGATTGGAAGGTGCAGCCCGGCGAAGTCGTCGCGGAACACCAGACTCTGGCGGAGATGGAGACGGACAAGGCGTTGGTGGAAGTACCAAGCCCATGGGCCGGTACGATCAAGGACCTCAAAGGCGCCGCCGGGGACGTTATTCAAGTGGGCGCCGTCCTTGTGACCTATGACATTGGCTCAGGTGGAGCACCTGCGGCCGAGCCAGCAGGGGCGCCGGCAGCCGAACGCGAGGATGCCGGCACCGTCGTAGGCAATGTGAGCGAGTCTCTCACCATGCCGCAGAGTTTCGCGCGGGCTCGGGAGACGCCGGCTGCGACCTCAACGACGGACCGGGCGCTCGCGACTCCGGCTGTCCGGCGGATCGCGCGCGATCTCAACATCGACATCAACACCGTGCCAGCATCGGGGCGAGGTGGTCGAGTCACGGCCTCGGATGTTCGGGCCCACGCAGGGGGCGGCCCGACGCCTTCCCCCACACCGGCCCCGGTTCAGCAGGCCGCGGAGCCGCCGGCAGAGCGGGATGTGGCCATCGCGACCCGGGTCAATCTTCCCATCGAAGGCGTCGCAGAGCGTATTCCATTCAGAGGCATCCGCCGCAAGACGGCGCAGGCACTGCAACACTCCGTCCAGACGACCGTCCACTTCACTGTTGTGGACGAGGCCGACGTCACCGAACTCGAGCGTCGCCGGCGTGGGTACGAGGAGCTGCTCGGCCGCAGAATCAGTCTCCTCCCGTTCGTGATGTCTGCCGTCTGCAAGGCCCTTCGCGCGCACCCGACGCTCAACTGCACCGTCGACGACTTCGTTGAGGAGATCCAGATCCGCAGCGTCGTCAATCTGGGCTGCGCGGTCGACACAGATCATGGACTGATGGTCCCGGTCATCCAGAATGCAGATGAGCTGAGCGTGGTTCAGATGGGCGAGCGCATCGCTGAACTCGCGAAAGGCTGCAAGGATCGCTCCATCGACCGGGAGAACCTCACTGGTGGCACCTTCACAGTGTCAAACGTGGGCAGTTACGGCGGCATGTTCGCCACGCCGATCATCAACTATCCGGAAGTCGCCATCCTGGGAGTGGGCCGAGCCAAAGAACGTGTGCTCACGCGCAACGGCGCGTTCTACGCGGGGCTCGTGCTTCCACTGAGTCTGTCGTGTGACCACCGCATCGTTGATGGTGCGGAAGGTGCCCGGTTCCTCAACACGATTGTCTCACACCTTGAGGCGCCCGAGAAGTTCCTCCCGGCCGTGTAGTCAGCGGCGCTCCTCGAGACAGAACCAATCGCCGTCCTTCAGGACGTCGAATACAGGATGTCCTGGTTCGTGGTCGAGCACCAGTGCCCAAGAGGCAGCCTCGGCGCGTTCAAGCAACGCTCGCTTCGATTGCATGTTCTGGTAGGGAAGCATGTCATAGCCCATGCTGTAGGGCGCTCCAACATGGTTTCTGGTTGGCATGACATCGCCGGGAAAGCACACCGGACCATCACTTGTGTGAATGAGCACCGCCTGTTGTCCCCACGTGTGACCAGGCATCATGATCGACTCGACTCCGGGCAGCACCTCGCCATCCCCATCCAGCAGCGACACGGCGTCCGCAATCGGATCAAGATGATCTCGCAGGTAGGTCCCAGTCATGGTTGATCGATTGGCCAGCGCGTCCTCCCACTCTCTGCCCTGCACATGAACGCGAGCCCGCCCGAACACGGGAACCGCCTGCCCTTCCGCCAATGTCGTCAGCCCTCCTGCATGGTCAAAGTGCAGGTGCGTGACCACCACGTCCGTGACGTCGTCCGGCTGAACGCCGTGTTCAGCAAGCGCGTCCACGACAGTCCTCCGCTCGATCACAAACCGTCCGCGGGCTTTGTCAGTCCACTTGTCGCCACAGCCAGTCTCAACGACGACCGTACGATCGCCCCATTTCAAAAGCAGACAATTGGTCTGCAGCGTGATGCGATTCTGGTCGTCCGGCTCGGCCAGCCGTGACCACACGGCTCGCGGAACCACACCGAACATGCCGCCGCCATCGAGCCGCAGCGATCCCGCTTGAAGAACCTCGCATGTCCAGACGGGTTCAGACACCGGCTGTCGCATGCGTCTTGACGAACGCAACAATCGTCTCAGCTACTCGGCTTCGCTGCCCGGAGGTCAGTTCGGCGTAGATGGGAAGCGCAATACTCTCGGCTGCCGCCTGCTCACTTACGGGTAGCGAGGCTTCGCCGAGCGACTGGAAACACTCCTGCTGGTGAAGCGGAACGGGGTAATACACATCGTGCCCGATCTTCTGCTCCGCAAGGTGCGCCCGAAGATCATCTCGAACGCCTGCCGGCACGCGGATGACATACTGATTGAAGATGTGCACAGCCGGTGCTGGCGGCCGCGCGGGCACGAGTATGGGCAGCGACGGGTCGGCCATTGTCTGGACCGTCGTGCCGCCGCCAGCCTCCACAAACATGCGATCGTAGTCATCCGCATTTTCGGCACGGGACTCCGACCACGCATCCAGGTGCGGCAACTTTGCGCCAAGAACAGCCGCCTGCATGGCGTCGAGTCTGCTGTTTACGCCGACCTCGGCGTGGTAGTACTTGGGATCCATTCCGTGGTTGCGAAGCCTGCGGAGATGGGCTGCCACAGAGGCGTCGTTCGTACTGACAATGCCGCCGTCTCCGAATCCGCCGAGGTTCTTGGACGGAAAGAAGCTGAAGCAGCCGGTCCAACCGCGTGAACCCGCCCTGGCCCCGGTCGAGTCGCGTGAGCCGATTGCCTGCGCAGCGTCTTCGATGCACGGCACTCCGAGTTCGGTGGCAACTGCCATCATGCCGTCCATGTCGAGGGCTTGTCCGAAAAGATGCACGGGCATGATTGCCTTCAGCGATGTGCATCCCGCCGCCGCCTCCCGGATGCCATCCGCTGTGCAGTTGTAGGTAACCGGGTCGATATCCACCCATACGGGACGTGCGCCAAGCCGCCAGATGGCGCCGGCGGTCGCGAAGAATGTGTACGACGGGCAGATGACCTCGTCTCCAGCGCCAACGCCAGCCGCCATGAGTGACAACAACAATGCATCGGATCCGCTGGCGCAGCCGACGGCGTCAACCGTACCGCAGTACGCAGCGATTGCCTTCTCAAATGCGTCCAGATGCGGGCCGCCGATGAACCACTGGCTCTCGGATATCTCGCGGAGTAAGGGTTCGATCTCGGTCCGGATCGACGCGTATTGAGCCTTCAGGTCAAGCAGTGGGATGGGCGCATGGTCCATGGGTCGGCCTCCTGAGGAAGGAGCCCATTGTACTGCTTCGGGGGCCGCTGCCCTCGACTACTGCGGGTTCTCAATCAACCACTGCAGCAGCTCTTCGAAGGTATCCACGCCGTCCGGCCAGGTCGTCGGATCGTTCGGATCGAAGTTGTCGGGCAGGCCGCCGCTATCTCCGCCGCCTCCGCCGCCGCCACTATCACCGCCGCCAATGCCGTCACCGCTTCCACCGCTATCTCCGCCGCCACCGCCCGAGCCCGAGCCCGAGTCGCCGCCGCCACTGCCGCCACCAGCGCCACCGCCATTGGATCCCCCGCCTCCGGACCCAGCATCATCCTCCTCGGGTCGAATCTGGGGTACAGCACGCACGACGCGGCCACGATTATCAGCTATTCGATAGCTGTCGATAGCGTAGGTGTTGGTTGTGTCGATCACCGTTTCGCGATCAATCAGTCCGGCGACTCCAGTTTCAATCTCATGCCGCAGATAGCTGGACAAGTGCCCGAGCACTTGCGCCGCGTGGAGTGGCACTCTCAGATAGTCAACCAACGCAGGCGTCCTCGCAAGCAGGTCGAGAATGTCTGCAACGATCAGTTGCGCCTGCTGAGTAGAGGCGTCCTCAAGGGATTCGATCAGTGCGGCCAGATCGGCGAACTCAGAATCAGTTGGATCAAGCGGGCTCGCGGTCGTAATGCCGGTCGTTGTCAGTCCGCCGTTCGAGGTGGCCAGCAGGACTTCGCCGCGTTCGCCATATGTGGCAACTCCGCGAGGTCGCGGTCTGGACATGATCTCCTGCCCGTTCCACGTCAGGTAACCACCGTGAGCCAGCATTGTGTCATCCATCTGCCAGGCTGAGAGCTGCTTCGTCGCCCGGTCCCGGCCGAGCAAATCCCGGTCATCGCCGTCGCCATTCAGATTGTCGGCAAACCAGGGGTCCCACGTGTTCAAGGTGCTGACCACATCGCCCTGCGTGTCGGTCACGTATGTCCACGACGCCGTGACGCCTGGATCCAACTCCGCGTAGTCCGCTACGGCCATGTATGAAGGCTTGCTTCGCCTCCAGAGAATGCGATCGTTCTCCCCCACCGTGCCCGGAACAACGACAGTAGGCTGCCACAGCGTGTTGTGTGTGTCACTTGTTGATACCCAACTCTCACCCCCAACAACGCCTGGCGTAGCCGGATCGAGTTCCCATGCGGCAATGTCAGCCGTCGTCGGATCCCACCAGATCAATTCCTTTCGGCGGTCACCATTGAGGTCAGCCAACTTCCAGGGCATCCAGTGAGCGCCGGGATTCTGGATCTGGAACGACTCTGTGACCTGACCTCCGTCCATAAACCAGACTTCTGCCCAGAGATCGAACCTGAGGTCCTCCCGTTTGCTGAGCTGCCAGTGCCACATGATGTCATCATCAAAGTCACCGTCGAGATCCCCTACGAAGGCCCTCCAGTTCTTTCCGTGCAACTCCATAGGCTGGCCATCTGGTCCAGTGACGACCACGCGGCCAGTCTGGTCACCCATTGGCTGCTGTCCCGCAGGAAGGTCCTCCCACAACACCGCCTGAAAGAGTGCGCCCAGATCGTCGATCTCAACGCCCAGCACAGGAGGAACGACATACCCACCGCCTGGGTTGGTCACCGTGACGTCGGTGATGGGTCCCCGGCGGGTCATCCGATACTCAAAGGCCTCGACATCTCCGTCCCCGAGTGGGGTCAACAGGGGATTGCTCGTGTAACCGGATCCTCCTGGCTCAGGATTGTTTGGGTTGAGGTAGACGTGGCTGATTGCGCCAGCCAGAAACGCTGTGAACTCGACGCCGCTTCCTTGCGATGGAGCGGGGAAGATTGACACGGGGGGGGTTTCCGTGAAGCCTGACCCACCCTCGATGAGATCGACGCGGTCAATCACGCCTTCTTCATTGACATAGGCGATACCTGCCAGTGGGTCTCCGTCGTGGGACAGGAAGTCTGAGTTGAGTACAGCCAGTTCGGCGCCTGGCTCGTAGCCATAGCCGCCGTCCCGAATGTCGATTCGCTGCACTTCGCCTTCGGTCCCTCCAAGGGCGGTAAAGAAGATGTCGAGCCCAGACCCACCGGTACCGGTCTCGTCAATGTCAAAGTAGCCGAGCACACTGCAGTCAACCCCCGCCCCGCCGTCCAACACCTCG
>CAZMPA010000081.1:0-2368 GCA_964567915.1 uncultured Isosphaeraceae bacterium
GCCGCAATCATGTTGGCGGCCATGGCGGCGGCGGTGCGGCGGGTGCGTTCCCAGGCTTCGTCGCCTTCGCCGTGATAGGAGTCACGTCCGCCGCGAACGGGGACTCGCCGGCTGTCGGCGTGCACATAATCAAACCCTGTTGAGGGGTCGGTCACATTCCAACCAGGATCACGGTCCGTGACATCGCCCGACGTCAGACCGAGCAGGAGTCCCTGGGCGAGCCGCTCGCTGAAGGTCTTGGGGTCGTACTCGGTGTTCATGCTGGGGAAGCTCTGCGCGGGACGCTCCCAGGCTCGCAGGTCGATTTTCTGCCGCATCTGGTCGGAGAACTGTTCGTGCATGTCCTCGACGCGCACATCAAAGTCGGGAATCAGTCCGGCGCCGGGGAGATCGCCGCCGCTGACAATGTCGTCGGCGCGAGGCAGCGGCGCCCGCTGTGACCACCAGAGGTGGGCGGGCATGGTTTCGTTCCGCGCGCCGTTGAACAGCGTCATGCGGTGCCGCAGGTCATGGGCGAGCTGGCGGTTGTCGAGTTGCTCGTCGGCCTCTCCGGACTCCATGCGGTTCAGATTGCCCCGGAGTACGTGCGGCTCACCATTGAGGTAAGCGCCGGACGGGCCGAGTGACCGCTCGAGGCGAGACGCAATCCAGCCGTGGTTGTTGCCCTCGTAGGCGCGAAGTTCCAACTCATCCGCGAGGTTGAATGGCGTGAAGATGTTTGAGGGGTGCTGCGGGTCCTGCCCGCTCTCGCGAAAGTAGAAGAGCCGGTTGTCGCGATCGCTGATGTCGTGGGGGTAGACGTCGGGGAAGAACGGGTTGGGATTGCCTCCGCCCGAGTCCACATTCAGTGCTTCCAGGAAGGCGCGGTTGGAATTGCTTCGCCAGTAGTCACCGTTCCAGTGCTGGTAGGCCTCGCTCCATCCGCTGCCGCTACCCCCGCCGTTTTCCGGATAGGTGACGAACGGGTAAAGCAGGTCTGGATGCAGATCCTGCGATGCGCCCCACGTCGTCTCAAGGAGCGCGGGCTGATGGGCCTCGATGTCAAAGAAGCCGGTGTTCCACACGGGCGTTGACTGCGGCGCGTGGGCGTCGTCACCAGAGGGCGCAAAGTTCTGACTGACCAACGCAACCTCAGAAGGCGACCAGCCCCGCGTGCCTTCGAGCGACCCCGGACTGTCCGACTTCACAAAGCGGGTGGCAACATTCGCGTTGATGCGGCCGGAGTTGTCTGTGACGGACACCCCAACCACCTGCCGCGTGCCATCCACGCCCGTGTGCGGGGAGAGCCACCAGAAGGAATCGGTGAAGCCGTCACCGTCAGTGTCAGTCAGAATGCGGGAGACGTGCCAGCGGGCGGCGCCTGGGCGGAACTCGTCGAGGGGGGTTTCGCCTGGCTTCCACTCGTCAGTCCCCGGGGTCGTGTCAGCGTTGAAGTACTCCCCGCGGATGCCGTCACCATCGAGATCATCAAGGTCATAGAAGTTCGGCGGCAGGAGATTGCCGTTGCCTTCTCGGGCCAGTTCCAGCGCGGTCTTGTACCCCTCCGGGCGAAGCCACGTCAACCAGCGATCCCAGAAATCGACTGACACGTTTGAGTCCCAGGCAGGAACCGATGCATCCTGGAGTCCCTCAAACACCTCCACGTCGTCTGTCGGTGGAAGAAAGACACTTGTGGCACTATCACCTCGAACAAGGGTATTGTCATCTGTCAGCCGCGCCAGATCCCCTCCGTTGAAGCCGCCTGCGTACTTCGTTGGCATCATGGCGGGCCACTGCTCAACCGGTACATCATTTCGCTGGTACACACCGCCGAAGTAGGACCGCCCGTCCGCCCACGTCGCCGGTTGCCCACTGCTGTCGGCTGAGTATCGCTGCCCATCGGCGTCAAAGTTGCTCCGCACACCCGTGACGTCCGCAATGTCGGGACACATCCGCCAGCCGTTGCCCGGACGCGCAATCCAAGACATGTGACGCCAGTGGCTGAAGGCATCCGCATGGCGATCAAGAAACGGATTGTCCTGAGCACTCGTGGGATTGGATGGATCGGCGAGTTGCTGGACGCCCATTCGCTGCGGCTCAATATCACGCAGCCAACGCGTGTCAGACACGCCCGGACCACCGAGCGGATTCTCCCGCGGTTGCAGTACGACGTGTTCGTATGGCTGCGTCGATGGCGGCCACAACTCACCCGCATCCGGCCAGGTAAAGAGATCCACACTCGTCCCGGATGGTCGATACTCGGTCCACTGCCATGCGGAGAGGTCATCGAGTGGATCCAGATCCAAGTCGTCCATACGACCGGGCAGTGGTCCAGGCCGCAGCGGCCACGTGAGCCAGTCCGGCGGGTTGGTCCAGGGAATCACCTCAT